>CAUJKE010000373.1 GCA_963205385.1 Planctomycetota bacterium
AGGACCTGCTCTTCGAAGCGATCCAGTATGGCGAGCAAGAGGACGTCAAGGCGCGCCTCTTCCAGCAGGTCGACGGCGCCGTCGACCAGGGCAATCTTCTTGAATTGCTGCAACGCCGTGCACTGACAAACGACACAATGCCGGAAGCGCGGGTCGAAGAGCTGCGGCTCGAAATGGAGCGGGCCGAAGCACAGCGTCTCCAGCCCCATCATATTCAAAGCTTCTTCGTCGAAGCGTTCCAGCATCTGGGTGGCAAGATCAAACGCCGCGAGGAAGGGCGCTGGGAAATCACTCATGTGCCCGTGCGTATCCGCGAGCGGGATCGTCAGATCGGGACCGGCGCGCCGATCCAGACACAGTATGAACGCATCTGTTTCGAGAAAGATAAGATCAACCAGCAGCCGGTCGCGGCCTTTGTCTGCCCTGGTCATCCGTTGCTGGAAGCGGTGATCAGCTTGATACGTGAGCAGTATGAACAGATCATGCGGCAGGGCGCGATACTGGTTGATGACACCGACACTGCCGAGGGGCTGTCCGCCATCTTCCTGCTGGAACACACCGTCCAGGACGGCCGCGTTACCAGCGCCGGCAAGCCGCATGTGATTTCGCAGCGGCTCCAGTTCGCGGCCATCGACAAGAGCGGAAACACCGTCAACGCTGGTATCGCTCCGCACCTGAATCTGCGCCCTGCAAAACCAGAAGAGATCGCCGCCGTGCGTGACCTTCTCGATGAAAGCTGGCTGACCACGGATCTTGAGAAAACCGCGATCCGGTTTGCGACGGTCGAGCTGGCTCAGGGCCACGTCGCCGAGGTCAAGGCGCGGCGCGTGCCCGAGATCGAAAAGGTCGAGCAGGAAGTGCGCGCCCGGCTCAAGAAGGAGATCAACTACTGGGATTCGCGCGCGTTCGAGCTGAAGGAGGAAGAGCGAGCCGGTAAGAAAACGCGGGTGAACTGGCAGAATGCGCAGCGCCGGGCCGAAGATCTTGCCGATCGGCAGAAGCGCCGCATGGACCAGCTTGAACGGGAGCGGTTCATCTCATCGCAGCCGCCGCGCGTGCGGGGTGGCATGGTCGTCATCCCGCGCGGGTTGCTTGAGGAGCGACAGTCGCAAAGCGTTCCGAACCATTTCGCGGAAGACCCGGCCGCGCGCCGTGAGGTTGAGCTTGCGGCGATGGAAGCCGTCATGGCGGCCGAGCGCGCTTTGGGGAATGAACCGGTCGATGTCTCCGCCCAGAAGGTCGGCTACGATATCGCCTCACACGATCCGAAATCGGGTCATCTGCGCTTCATCGAGGTCAAGGGCCGCGTCGACGGCGCTGACAGCGTGATGGTTACGCGGCAGGAGGTCATCACCTCGCTGCACGAGCCGGAGAAGTTCATCTTGGCTGTCGTCCCCGTAACGAACGGATTTGCACATCAACCGCGCTATGTGCGTGGCCCCCTTGTGGAGCGCGAGCCGTCCTTTTTGGAAACGGCGATTCAGTTTCATTTGCCGCGTCTGCTCGAACGTGCGGAAACGCCAAGATGAGACCTATCGAGGAGGGGATAATGGGAGAGTCATTGCTGCAACGATTTGCTGCTAGCCGGTTGCCGCGACCTGCGATCCAGCCGGTAAGTCAGTGCACGTTGCACGTCGATGCCGGATCAAATGCGTCCGCATTCAACGGGCTCATGCAAGCCATACTTGGGTGGATGGAGCGCCGCTCAGGGCGTCCGCTGCCAAGGCATGCCCACGATGGTAAATCCTTCGTGATCGATGATATTGGATCGCAACGGACCGAAGCCATATCGATAGATGCCCCGCGCTATTGGGCTGCGCGCATCGATGATGCTGACAAAAATGTGCCCCAACGCACATGGACGACCGAAATTGCCTTGGCACCGCAGGCTGATGGGCGAGTGCTTTTCGGCACTAGGCTGCAATGCGTGTCCCGTGGGCAATTTGTTGAGTTCGACGCGTCCGTTCCCAGCTTTGTGAGGGAGGTCGTGGAATCTGGTCAGGCATGGCTCGATGGCATCAACATTTCTGCTGAGCCGATGCTGATTGAAACGGAGGACGACGCGGATGAACTCTGCAAGTTGCTTTGGAATGGGCAGCGTCGAAGCGATGTCATTGTGTTTTCGCTGCCAGAGAATTCTACCAACTGGGCCGAAACGATCATCCCGGCTCGCGATGTTGCCCGTCGCCTCGCTGGAGCCGCCCATGTCGCGATAGTTTCCCAAGTCGCGAGTTTTCGGTTGACCGATCAGTTGGGCAAGGCTTTGTCCGTTTACCGGCAGGCGGTGAGGACATATCGACCAGGTTTTGATCCCGCGCTCGACGAGGCTGCGGCCCACCCCCTCGGCTTGCCCAACAGGATTGCCAATTGGACCGGTGGCTCACAGGCCTACAGTGCATTCCTAATCAACCAAACGCTAAACCGCACGGTAAGTGGTGTTGACAGCCAGCGGCAACTGCCGCCGTTCCTGGAAGTGAAGCGGGTTGCGGGCGAGCTGCGACGTCAAACCGCGCGCATCGAGGGCGAATCGGATCGCGATCTGTTGGCACTCGCCGAACAGGAAATTCGTGACCTGACCTCGTCGCTTGAGCAGATCAAGGAAGAGCAAGAGAGCTATATCGTTCTTGCTGATCAGGAGCGTGAG
>CAUJKE010000374.1 GCA_963205385.1 Planctomycetota bacterium
GTCGCGGCGGCACAGGTGGGCTGGGAGGAATGTTTGGTTCCCAAATGGGACGCAACCAATTTGGGATGAACAATCTCAATCAAATGGGGCAAAATGGCAAGCGCAAGCAGCTTCGTGTTCCTGTGCGGTTGGGATTTGAAATGCCTGTCACGACCGCTTCGCAGAACCAAGTTACAACCCAGTTTGCGGCGCGTTTGCCGAAATTCCCGGGTATTCAGTTGACCGGTCCGGTCGATGTTTCGATGGAAGGTAAGACGGTCGTTCTCAAGGGAAGCGTTGCGTCGGAGCGTGATCGCGACCTAGCCGAGAGATTGGCCCTCCTAGAACCCGGGATCGCGAGCGTTCGTAATGAGCTCCAAGTGAATCCATCGGCCCCGCCTGAGTTGGAGCCGCTTCCGACTCCGGCGGCGGTTGTGACCCCTCCGGTCGACGACTAGCATTCCTACCGCGCGGATCCTGCCAACTCAGCCTCCGCGCGTATTCCGGCTGCCAGGCTGGCTGCGGTGTGTAAGTGCTGGCGGCGGGATCCACCTCGCCCTCCGATTCCTCCCGCCTGGGTTGCATCATCGGCGTTCGCGGCGAGTTAAGCGTGTGGATCGCGCCACTGCGCGGAACATTGATTGTCTTGGTCGTCATTTGCTTGGCGCTCTGATTTTCCGCTTCTTGGTAGCTGACTGCCGCCCCTTCGTAGTAGGGCTGAGGCGTCGTGTCCGCGGGAAGGACTTCATTCGTCGGACCCGGCAAGATATTTGCCGTTTGCTGACCGACGGTGACTTTGCCGTCGAGCGTCGTGAACACGGGGAGCAGCGTGATGTGACGTTGCGGACCGCCAGCGGTATCCCACGGAACCCAGACGCTATAGGACGCACCAAGATCCGTCTTGCTGTAGTGCTTCGTGAACTGCTCTGCCGTAAAAGCAAAGCGCCGCTCTGGGGGACGATTCGGCGGCGGCGGCGAACCTTCGAGCCCGGTGTCGTCATAACCGTACACCGCGAGCTTGCCTTCGACGGGGATCGCTTGTCCCTTCTCATCGTAGAAGTATAAGCGTCCCCCAAAGCCGCGCGTCGGCACGCCGCCTGCGGAGTAGTAAACGGAATCGGTCCAGACCGCGACCATCTTTGCAGGGGATTTATACTCGCTCTTCTTGGGCGCGTCTTGGTCCGCGGACCAGGGAAAGACCTTCTTGGGCATTTCAACGGATTGACAACCCGTCGCGAGGACGAGGGCGAGCAGGGCCAGGCTTGGGAATATCGTCTTATGCATGTTCGAGAATCCGTTCTCGTGTAGTTGCGGTGGGCTGGAAACTAGCGCTGTTGCCATGCGGAATGGGGAGCAACGTCAACCGCGCTATAGCTCCCGGCACGTGCAGCAGGATTGGCCTGAGCGGGCGTTTGATACGCGGGCGTTTGATAATACGCCGGCGCGACTCCCGTCTCCACCGGCGGCAGCAAGCGCCCGTTGGGCAACGTTCGCGGCTGGGGCGGGGCGTAATACACCGTCGCGTTGTCAGAGTGTTCCACGCGAAGCGGCTGAGCGCCTGGAATTCCCGACAGCGGCGCCGGTCCCGGCGTAGCCGCTGGTGGGTGCGCCGGCGCGAGCGGCATTTGAAGCCCCGGCAAACGGCGTGACGACGTTTCCAGCGTTTCCGGCAGTGGCGGCTCTTGCGGATTTCGAGCCGCGGCACGAACCGACGGTTTTGCCGAGTTCGGCCGATGCGCAGCGCCCGGCGACGACAGCGGCGCTGGGGCAGGCGGAAGCTGGTCGCCGGGGTTGACGTTCTCTTCAAACGGAGTGAGCGGCTCCCAATGTTCCCCGGTTGGATCGGCGTCGGGATAGATGACAGGCGAGCGCGTCGGTCCCCATAATCCATAACCGGGGCTCAGGCCAGCGGGGCCGTGCATTTCGACGACATCCGCCAGGCACCAACTCATGCGGTCCGATTCGGTCTGCTTGAGCCAATCCGCGTCGCTTTCGTTGCGGACGACGTACGGGGTCATGATGATTAATAGTTCACTGCGTTCATCGGCTGCCGAGTCGAAACGGAACAGGCGGCCAAGCACGGGGATGTCGGAGAGATAGGGCACGCGGCGCGACGAATACGACCGCGTCTTGCGAATCAATCCACCGAGCACTACCGTTTGCCCGCTGCGCGCACTGACCGTGGTTTGGGCGAGTGTTGTGTTGATAATCGGTTGGGTGATCGGCACGCCGTCGCTGACGGCGATGGTGATTCCCTGGCCGGACGAAAGCGACGAATTTTCCGCGTCAATCTCCATCACCACCAGACCATCGGGGCTAATCCGCGGCGTGACGCCGAGCAAGAGGCCGACATTGATAAGGCTCGTGGTGGATTGGAAACCGTTGACGTTATTGCTCGTCCCCGTGACATAGGGGACGCGCTGGCCGACTTGAATGAATGCAGGCTGGTTATCGAGCGTCATGACTTCCGGGCGGCTGAGAACTTGCAACCGGCGTGCGTCTTGCAAGGCGCGAATCAGAATGCTCACCGACTCGTTGGAGGCCGAGAGCACCAGGCCGCCATAGCCTAAGTTGCCGTTCGACCGGCCTACGGAGAAGTGCGTCAGCGATTGTCCCGCCAGGTTTTGGCTCAGCGCCGGATTCGAGCCAATGTTCGCCGGCGCCGCGTTGTTAAAGGCGTAGCCAGGCGCGGCGACCGCGCCGCCGATGACGCTGCGGTCGAAGAGGAGCGCGTCCTGGATGCCAAACTCCGCGCCAAACTCTTCGAAGTCGTTGATGTTGACTTCCGCGATCAAGACCTGAATCATGACCATCGGAGGACGGGCGTCGAGTTCTTCCACGACCTTGGCGATTTCATCGTAGAACCGCGGCGTAGCGCTGACGATCAAACTGTTCGAGACCGCTTCCGGCACGACAACGACTTCGCGTTCGAGTTGCTCGAAGGGGCTGATCGCCTGCTGGCCAACGATCTGCTGGACCTGCCGTTCCGACGTCAAATACTGGTTGATGGCGTTGGCGACGTCGATGGCGGGGGCGTTCTTCAAGCGGTAGACGGTCGTCTTGCGTTGGCGGATATCACCTTCGTCCAGTCGCACGAGGATCGCTTCGACCACGTTCAAGTCGCCGGGCGCGCCGCTGGCGACAATGCTGTTGGTGCGGGGATCAACCGAGAACCGCAGCGGCACGAGCGTGTTTTCGCCGCTGGCCGTAATCGGCTGGTTGAAGAAGTTATTCTGATTGCCGCCGCCCGTGGTGGATTGACCAAAGAGCTGCTGCAACATCGTCGAGAGCATGGTCGCATCGCCGTTGACGATGGTAAACACCTTGATTTGCGCTTCCGCCTGGGGGAGCGCGTCGAGCTGCCGGATGAGGGCCGCGATCAAGTCCATGCTCTTGATGGGAGCGCGGACGAGAATCGCGTTGGCGTTGGCGTCCGCCGAGATTTGCACATCGTTGAGCAAGCCGGATTGTTCGAGAACTTTGTTCCCTTCGCTATCGATCGTCCGCATGACCAGCGGCGAATTTCGATTGGAACTTTGCGCGTTCGCGCCGACTGCTTGCGGCGGCTGGCCTGGTCCTCCTTGAGCGGCGCCCGCGGCGCGCCCGGTAACGGCTTGCTGCAAGATGGGCGCGAGATCTTCGGCCATGGTGTTGGTGAGCGGGAACAGGCGGATTTCCATTTGCACCGCGTTTTCGTCGCGATCGACGCTCATTAACAGGCGCTCGACTTCTTCCAAGTCGCGCGCGCTGGCATGCACAATCACCGCGTTGGTGCGAAAATCGGTCGCCACACGAACTTGAATCGCCAGCGGACCGGTGCGTTCGGCAAAGAAGTTGTTGATGAGCGTTTCCGCGTCGGTCGCCGCCATGTGCCGCAATTGAAAGACTTGAAACTGCGTGTTCGGAGAGACGGGGAGATCGAGCTTGCGCACCAAATCGAGCACGGAGTCGACGCTATCGCGGCGACCGATCAACAGCAGTGCATTGGGCTTGGCGAGCGCCGTGATGCTGACGCGCCCCTGCCGCGCGGCCAGCACTTCGTTATAGAGTTGGATGACCAGGTCGCCGACAGCCGTGCTATCGACATTGCGGAGCGGATAAAGCTCGATCACCGGCTCTGTCTCAGCGCTGAGCCGTTCGATGTCTTGAATGATCTTCGTGACCTTCTCCACATCTTCCTTCCGGCCACGAATGATGATGACGTCGAGCCCCTCAAGGAACTCGATCGTCACCGGGCCGATCGCCCCCGCCGGTTGCAATTGCGGACCTGGCGTGGGTCGTGGCTGATTGTCTGGTTGATTCTCAGGCGGTGCGTTGGGTGGCTCCGGCTGATTGGCGGCGGCGGGCTGATTCTCTTGCTGGAAGATGCGGGCGACGACCGCGGCGCCATGAGGATCTTGCTGCGCGTGCTCGCCAAAGGGCATGGTGTGAGCAGCTTCGCCTGCCCCTGAGAGCGGCTTCTGCTGCATCGCGACCTTGATCAAGTCGATCGCGTGGTGGAGTTGTTCAGGATCCGCGCGCGTCACGGGCACAAGTTGCACCGCTTGATCGGCCGGCGTGGGGCCGCTATCGAGCACGCTCACCAGCTTCGCCCAGTTGTTGCTAGCGGTGCGCGGGCCGGCGAATGCAACTTCGTTATGGCGGCGATCGACCGTCGCCACGGCGTCTTCGCCGGCGGCGTTCTTCAAGCGAATCGAAGCCACTTCGCCGGCGCGGGCGGCTTCGATGGTCGCCTTCGAGCCCCACAAGCGGCGTAACAAATCTTCAAAACTTTGCCACGAGACATGTTGCAACGCTTGCCCAGCGCTGGAGCGCGGCCCCGCGAGCTGGGGCTCCTCGCGCGGTGTGATCGCTTCGGCCGGCGGGGGAGCATCGTTCTCTACCACGACCAGTTTTTTCGCCAACTCGCGTTGCACTTCTGCAGGCGCGACGGCCAGGAGTTGCCCCGTCCGTTTATCGTAAGCCAGGCTCACGCCGCTGTTGGCGGGATACTTGCGCCGCAGTTCCGCTAGCTGCTTTTCGGGATCCGCTCCGTCCAACCGGTAGCCTTTGACGACAGACTGGGCCTCTTTCGCGGCGGGAGCGGCGCGTTGCGGAGCGCGGTCGAGGGCCGTAATCAATTCCGCGGCCAGGCGATGGGCGTTCGCGCTCCCTTGCAGCAAAATGGCGTTGTGCTGCTTGTCGATCAGGACTTCCGTCTTGCCGGCTACGCCGGAGAGGACTTCTCGCACCTGCGGCGCAAGCTCCGTCGCGGAAGCATGACTGAGCGGATACGCCTTGAAGCCGGGAGGCGCCCCTTCTTGAGCACGCAGTTGCCAGGCGAGGGCGCCGAGCATGGCCAGGAGCACTGCGCCTACGCCTAATGTCAAACGGCGACGCATGGGTCCATCCAGGCGATTCATGGGTGTGTCCATCGTAAATCAGCAGGAGCAGCGTGGGACGTCCCTCAATCCGCGCAGCCGTGCGCGGAACGTCCCAGTAAATCGGTGTAATGCGGATCATCGGAATAACCGGCATAACCGCTACAGATTATTTCTTTGCTCACGCCGGAAGTCGGCGAATAGACGGCGGGGGAGGCGGCTAGCAGTGCTGACAGAAGCACGACCCATCCGCTTTGTACCGATAGTGAAGCAGCTAGCGTGCTAGCTGACGACGGCAATCGTGATTGTCAAAACCTGGGTCATGACAAGCTTGCCAGACTTCGGCTACGGATTGCGCAAACCGCCTTACAACGGCGGTTCGCCCTCCACCACCGGTTTCGAGTCCGTGACCGGGTCAGAACTCACCGGCTGTTCAACAGGCTTCTCAACAACCGGCTCTTCAACCGGTTGTTCAGCGACCGGCGTTTCGTCCGAGACGGGCGTCGCCTGGCCGAAATTCTCGCCGAGGAAGAGCTGTAAGCGATAGCCATCGTTGGTTTCAAAATCCACGTCCTGCGC
Source organism: Planctomycetota bacterium (assembly GCA_963205385.1). GTDB lineage: Bacteria > Planctomycetota > Planctomycetia > Pirellulales > Pirellulaceae > JAEZGD01. Next base: position 5,919 of record CAUJKE010000374.1, read on the forward strand.
GCCGATGCGCACCACTTTCCCCTGGATGCTGCCGACATCGAATTTGTCGCCGGGATGCACCTTGAGCGTTTGGCCGCTCGTGCGCACGTGAATCCAAGCTTCGCTCTGGTCATCCACGCCCAACACGGCGGTGAGGTAGGCGAACTTCGCCGTGTCAAATACCGGCGCAGGCGTTGGCGGTGGGCCGGGCGTAGGGGGTGGAGGCGGATCGACCACTGCGAATTTGATCGTTTGCGTCGACGTCTTCGCCGGTAAGCCGCCATCGGTGGCGCTCACTTCCACTTCGTACGTGCCCTTGGCCTGCGGTCGCCAGCTGAACTCGCCGGACTTCGGATCGATCCGCGCGCCGTCCATCGTGGCCTTTTCCAGGGCGTAAGTCACCGGCGTCCGCTCGGGATCTTCCCCCTTGATGCTAAAAGCAACGCTCGCACCAAGCGGATAGCTGGACTTAGCGGTCGACGTGATCGTGGGGGGCTGATGCGGCGGCTGGAACATGTTCCGCGCCACGATCGCAGCCACGTAGGCGGCCGCGTCGCCGTGCGCCAGGCGCGACGATGAACCATGCACGAGTTCTTTCACGTCCCGCGGAGCGGTGTCAAGCGAGAGCACCTCCACCATCATGTCGAGGTCGATCTCCTGACCATTGTTGATCGGATTCAAACGCAAGCGGCGAATGCGATGCAAGCGATCGGCCGTATAGAATTCATGCAGTAGCTGCGTGACTTTCTTAAGATCCGTGCGGCCCTTGATCGAAAAGCCGAGTTGTTGATAAACACCTTTGACAGTGCGGCCGGTCACCGCCGTGACATTGCTTTCCTGAATGCCGTGCCGTTGCACGAGTTCCAAAAGCCACTTTTGGTAGAGCGACTTGGCCCGTTCCACGTCGCTGGGGAGCGATTGCTGCTCAAACTTGTTCAGCTCTTCAGTCGCCTTGCGTCCGCGCGCCAAAATGAGCTCGTTCTTTTGGACTTCGCCTTGGAGGCGATTGAGTCTCGCGCGCTGCGCGGCGAGAGAGCTTTCTTTCCAACTCCAGCCGTAATACAACACGCCGAGCACAAGTAAGCTGATGACGCTGATCGCCAGGAAGCGTTCACGTTGATTCATCGCGCACCTCCCTTGGCGGCGGGGCGCGGGGCGCTAGGAGCCTGCGGCGGACCGAGTTTGGCGGCGGCTTCGGCTTCCGCGACTTCGGGATGCGTAATCAGCACCGTCTCCGTAAAGCGCCAGGGATACTTGGGATTCTTGGGATCGCTCACGCCCCCCTTGCCGGTCACGCTGTGGCGAGCATCGCGCAGCGAGGTCTCCATTTGATTGATGACCGTCGATCCGCTGACGTTCCCTTCCAGCAACAGCGCACCACCGCTCCCTTCGCGCGAGTTCGCGGAGAATTGGGAAACAATCGCAGCCTCGCCGGGCGGAAAATACTTCGGTTCGCTCAGGCGATACATTTCTTCCAGCCAGGTGATGTCGCCATGCACGAACTTCTTCACTTCCGCCGCATCGAGCGCTTTGCGCTGGGCCGGCTTCAGCAGTGGTTCGTCCGCTTCGAGTTGTTTTCCCAACGTGGTGATCTGGCTTCCCACCGCGGCAAACTCGCTCCAGAAGTACAAACCAACAACGCCGAGCAGCGACGCCGCGAGTGCGCCCCAGATGATTTGCCGGCGGCGCTTGTCCGGCGGGGGCGGTTTGCGGCGGGGGTTGAGGAAGTCGATCGCGTGGCGCGTGCCGGCGGCTTCGTCCAGCAACATGCCGAGCAACGGCGCGAAGCGACCGTGGCGGTCCGGCAAGCGTTGCCGCAACGCTTCCGTCAGTGTGAAGGCCGCGAACGGATCGAAGCATTCAACCGTCAGCGACAGCTCGCGCTGCAAACGCTCGACCAGGTCGGC
>CAUJKE010000375.1 GCA_963205385.1 Planctomycetota bacterium
CCAAACCGGCGCTGAAAAACAGCGACAACCGGGAGGACTTCGATAGTCACCTGGTCGATGACGCCTGTCTGATCGTTCGCGATGGGAAGTATTGGCTCTACTATAAGGGCCGACAATTGGGAAAGAGTCCTGCGCAAACGCAAATGGGAGTAGCCATCGCGGAGAAGCCTGAAGGGCCGTACGTGAAGTACAAAGACAATCCAATCATTCCCGGCAACCATGAGGTGTTGGTCTGGCCGCAAGGGAAGGGTGTGGCCGCGATGATTGGAACCACAGGCCCCCAGGAGATTACACAGTCGATTCTCTATGCGGAGGATGGGCTACATTTCACGAAGACCCATGCAGTCGTCAAAGTGCCCCATGCAGCAGGCGCTTTTCGGCCTGAAGCTTTTACCGATAGCGGCGCGGGAAAGCGGATTCAGTGGGGCCTCCACATTGGGACGCAAACAGGAGGACTCCCGTTCTTGGAACGGTTTGATCTCGTCGAAGGCGATTCCGCCGAGAGTGAGATCCAGTAGTTGAGCATGTCGAAATATTCATTTGCACGGTAATACCATGAACAAGCTCTTGGCGCTCCTCTTGGCAAGCGCGACGTTGGCCGCAACCTTCTGCGACGCGGCGGAACCCGCGGCCGACTTCTTTGTTGCGCCCCATGGTTCAGACGCCTGGTCGGGAACCTTGGCGGAACCCAACGCGCAGCGAACGGATGGTCCCTTCGCGTCGCTCGCACGCGCCAGAGACGCCGTGCGAGAATCGGGGAAGAGCCGATTGGGCGATGTCGTCGTGCTGGTGCGCGGCGGAACTTACCAACTGAAGCAGTCGGTTGTGTTTGGGCTGGAGGATTCCGGGCAAGGGGACGCGACCATCACCTATGCGGCGTATCCCGGCGAGACGCCTGTCTTTAGCTCGGGACGAAAGATCGAAGGCTGGAAAAAAGTAACAAACGCATTAGCAGGCTTGCCGCAGGCAGCCATCGGCAACGTCTACGTCGCGGAGGTCGCCGGCCGGTTCCATGCGCTCTTCGATGCCGATGGTTTGCTGCCGCGGGCCCGCTCGCAAGGTTTTATTCCGCTCGATGGCGGCAGTCGCAACCAACTCCATTTTCCGCCGGGGCGTTTGCAGAACTGGCCCAACGTTGAAGACGTGGAGATCGTCGTTCGTCCGCATCACGCGTGGATTGTGAATATCTTGCCGCTCACGTCTGTGGACGAACGAAAACAGATCGCGCGCACATCGACAGACGCCACCTATGCGATGAACAGGCTTCATTTCTTGAAGGATACGGAGTCGTGCTGGGTCGAGAATGCGTTGGAGGAACTCGACGAACCAGGCGAGTGGATTCTCAATACCAAGGAGGGCAAGCTCTACCTTTGGCCCCGAAACGATTCGCCTGTCTTGGCGCCCCAGCTCACGGAATTGATCTGCATCGAAGGCCAGATCGATAAGCAAGGCCCGCGGGACATACCGGCCCGAAACTTGAGATTTCGCGGCCTGACGTTCATGCACGGCGAGCGTTATCAGTTGGCCGATAATGATGCCGGATTGCAGCACGACTGGGACATGCACGACAAAGCCAATGCGCTGGTGCGGCTCAGGGGGACGGAGAACTGCGCCATCGAAAAGTGCCGCTTCGCGCATAGCGGCAGTGGAGCGATCCGCGTCGATTTACACGGAGAGCAGAACACCATTTCCGGCAATCTGATCGAGCACCTCGGCGGGGCAGGCATTCTGTTGTGCGGCTACGGCCCGGGAACCAAGGACGTGAATCGCAAGAACCTCGTCTACAATAACCATATTCATCACGTCGGCCGCATCTATTCGCACTCGCCTGGCATTATGGTTTGGCAAAGCGGTGAGAATCGCGTCGCGCATAATCTCGTGCATCACACGCCCTACACAGGCATCATCATTTCCGGCTGCATGACGGACTTCTTCACGCGGCAGGGAAGGGAACTCGGCAGAACCATCAGACGGCATGAGATCGTCGGCCTGCCGAAACAACCGCAATTGGAAGATGTTCGCCCGTACCTGCACACGCATGACAATCTGATCGAATACAACGAAATCCATCACGCGATGGAACTGTTGGGGGACGGCAACGCGATCTACATCCGCGGCGCAGGCGCCGGCAACGTGATCCGCCGCAACTACGTTCATCATCTGATCGCACCGATGATCATGCAGTCCGCCATCCGCACCGACGGCGGGCAGACCGACACCCTCATCGCCGAGAACCTGATCTACAAATGCACATCGCAGGGCATCATGCTCAAGCTGAACAATCGCTGCGAGAACAACATCGTCGCCGACATCATCGCGCCGCCGCGCGGCTATTACCTGGCCGTGCGCGAAGGCCCCCTGACCGACGCCACGATTAAGCGGAACATCTTCTACTCGTCGTCCGACATTTGCACTTTTATCGATGAACTGGCGCCGGGAAATGGCCGCGCGACCGAGGACCGCCGCGGGAGAGGGCTGGCCGCGTCGAAGCAGGCCGACACCGATTACAACATCTACTTCTGCGCCGCCGATCCGCAGTTGGGCAAACAGATGCTGGAGAAACAACAGCGCGACGGAGTCGACGCTCATAGCCTTGCCGTTGATCCACGCTTCGTGGACTCCGCCCATGGCGACTTCCGACTCAAACCCGATTCGCCGGCGCTAAAGCTCGGCTTCGTACCCATTGATTTGTCAAAGGTGGGACTGGTCGATTGAAGTTGCTTGTAGTACCCCAGGCCAAGCCATGCGCCGGTTCACTACGTAGAACACAATGTACAGGAGTTTTTGTCGTGCCCAGAAACCGCGTGATCTTTGGCCTGATCGCCACCATTGGACTTCTGCTGTCGTGCTCTCTGCATTGCTCCGCGCAGGAAGTAGAGGAGAAATCCCCGACCAGCCATGACCAGACATCGAAGCCTGCGTATCCCCAGTTCACTTGGGATCGCATCCCGCTGTACATGCATGTCCGTAAGGCCAAGTCCTATACCGCTGAAGAAATTGCATTCTTGGCCAGGTTCCCACTGATCACGTTCGAGAAAGCCAACGGCCATCAGGACTACGGCAACGTTGAAGCGGGGACACTCAAGGCGGCTCAGGCTGTGAAGAAGATCAACCCGCAGGCGACAATCCTCTTCTACCGCAATGTGATCGTCCACTATGGTGGTTATGCGGCCGACAAGGAACTCCAGCAGATTCCCGGTGCGCTGCTCCAGGATCGAAAGGGAAACACCAGGCTTGTTCGCAATCGTGTTGAGGCTTACGACTTGTCCAACGCGGATCTCCGGAAGTGGTGGGCGGACACTTGCCAGAACCTCACGAAAGATCCCGCTATCGACGGCATCTTTCTCGACGGCAACATCAAGGCCTTGGAGCCGGGATATCTTGCCCCGCAGATCGGCGCAGAAAAGAAGCAGCAGACAATGGCCGGCTATCACTTGCTAATGAAGCAAACGCGCGAAGCCATTGGCCCGAACGAACTAATGGTCGCCAACATTCTTCGCGCCCGCTTCGAGAACGCAGGACTTGAGTACCTGGACTATTTTGACGGCTCGTACCTGGAAGGGTTCTTCCACAATGTCGGCGGCGCCAGCTATGAGGAGTACGTGGCCAAGGGAATCGACGCGATGCAACAGGCCGCGCGGCAAGGCAAGATCATCGCCTTCACGACCGGGTTCACTCCGCCTAGAAGCACGAGCGACATGGGCATCGACGAGGCCCACGCCACGGTCGCATCCGACGCGCAGGCCCAAGCCGCCCTCACCTATCCGCTGGCGATCTTCCTGGTCTGCGCCGAGAAGTACAGCTACTTTCGCATCCACGAAGGGTACTCGGCCGACGAGAACAACCGCTGGATGCGCTGGCTTCCCGAATACGACCGCCCCCTTGGCCCCCCCAGCGGCCCGGCAACCAAGGACGGCTATCGCTATACCCGCAAGTTTCAGCGCGCCACGGTTCATCTCGACCTCCAGAACCGAACGGCGAACATCCAGTGGGAGTCGAACGACTGAAGGCCCTGCTGGAAGATTGGAAGGCGACGCTTCCCACCGAGCCCAACAGGGATTGCCTTTCGGCCGAACGTCGGAAGTAACTGTCATTCGCCGCAGATAACCTTTCTAAGAACGTACCCATGAACAAAATTTGCGTTTGCAGCTACTTAATCGTGAAAAGTCAAAAGCCCGCGTGCCAGAAAGGGACGCCCTAAGAAGCAGAAGAAGTCGGCGGCATCGTCTCCAAATTTAACGAAAACGCCGAAGGCAATTGGAGGCGAAGTGTCTATGCGAGATCCTCAACTAGCCCCAGATTCACAGCCGCTTTGTCAATGCATCGCATCACCCGTTTTCGCATCGCTTCGGCAGTTGTGTTGAATTCCAGCGCAAGATCGGGCCATTCTCTGCCGATCATGCGTTGGTCAACCAGATAACGGTCTTCATCCAACATTGCCTCGCGAACCGCGGAAACGATCTCTTCCATCTCCAGCACGCGACTCGGCGTTTCCCACGCATCTGCGACCAGCGAAAGAGGTTCGTCGCTACCATGCGTTGTACGCGCGTCGCGTCGTTGCGCATGCTGAGACGCAACCGCATCAAAGGTGCGGTTGCGAGCCATGGTTATCAGTATAGCCTTCAATTGATCGGGAGTTGCGACATCGACGTTATCGCTTGATAGCTGAACAAAGAACCGCGCAAGTACTGACAAATATCCAGCGAATCAACAAATCGGCGCACGGACGAAGAAGTCATACGGAATCTAATGAAGCGACGAAGCTCAGGTTCGTACATTCGCACAAGCGCGGTCGCAGCTTCTTCATCTCCCTGCTTGATTCGCTCCATCATTGTCAAGAACTCATTGTTACGTTCCATGTTGCGTGAACCTCATTCGGAGCTGGTGGTCCATAGCAGATGAGCAGCCATTATGGAACCAAGCGCGAATGAGATCAAGCATTTACACGGAATTCAGCCGCAACAAAAATGCCTAACCGACCTTACTGAAGCATCCCAAATCACACCGCAGCCACCAGGCTTCCGTGCACGACTGCTCCTTCGAAAGTGAGCGCCGAGGCATGGTCTCCCTGCTGCGATTCGGCCCGGTATTCCTCCCCCTCTCCAACCGCCGTCGCTTGCTGCCAGGGCAGATCACCAGCCGCTCCAACAAGCTGTTCCACGTCTGCGACCGAGGCGCTCTGGTCGGTCGTGCCGGCTTCGAGTGCATCGAACACGACGCCCGACAGTAACCTGTCCCACACCTTCTGGCACGTCGAGGGTTTGTCGAACAGATCGACGGCGACCACTTTCCCACCAATGGCGGCAGCCACGCCCACTGCGCCTTCAACGTACTTGAGCTTCTCCTTGAACGAAGCGATCCGGTCCTGGTGCGTATCGAAGGCGTCGGACATGGCCGCCGTGCCTGACGCCACGCCATGCGAAGCATGCAGCGACGCAACTTCTTGCCAAACCGCACCCTGGTCGGAGGTATGTCCTCGATTCTCTCGAACCGCCTGGCTCACCGACGCCTTGAGAGTCCGGCGCAGCTTTGACGGCGAGTGCGAACCACTCGATCCGAAGTAGCGAGACTTGTAGCCCCAGCGACCTTGCTCCACGCAGGACACCGGAATCTTGATCTTGGTGTGGGCAGCGATCAGGACCGACGTGTTCAGGATTCGGTTCTGTTTGGCCCCAACGAGTTCCTCCCCTTCAAGGAAAAGAACCCGCACGTCGCCTTTGTTCTCGACTAAGAGGTTCGGGACCGACCCACCCTCGCTGACCTCTTCGACCAGCACGGATTGGTCGGCCAGGGCCTCGCCAGACAGGCGATAGTCAATGTCGCCGGTCGGTTCAGCGAAAAGCGGGAAGACAGACAACGCCTCATGGCGAAGTGGATTGCCGACACGGAGTTTGGGAAGAGCAAGGGGCATCGGAGCATCCTTTCGAGAAGAAGTTTGGTCAAGAATGGGACACCGGTGGAGAGCTGAAGGTTCGTGAACTTGATCTGCTGCGGGGAGAAATAGATCGATCAGGCGAAGTTTCCGAAGGCCCTGAAACGCTCCCGGGATCGGCTGCATTCTAGGGAATGCAGTGGTCTACGGTGCATCGCCTAG
>CAUJKE010000376.1 GCA_963205385.1 Planctomycetota bacterium
AATCAGCACCGGCAAGTCGGCGCTCATCAACGCGCTGATCGGCAAGGCGGTGGCTGATGTCGATGTCCGCGGCGGGTGGACGAAAGATGTTTGGCGGCTCCCGTGGGATGGCTGCGGCTACGTCGTGCCTGGATTGGCCAACTCGCAAATTGTGCTCGTCGATACGCCGGGGCTGAACGAAGTCGGCGGCGCCCAGCGGGGGGACATGGCCCGCGAGGCGGCCGAACAGGCGGAGCTGATCCTGTTCGTCACCGATTCGGATCTGAACGAAACCGAATACGCCGCGCTGGCGGCAATCGCCTCGATGAACAAGCCGATCATCCTGGTGCTCAACAAGGTCGATATCTACACGCCGACGCAGCGCGCGCGGTTGCTGGAAGTGCTCAGCGGCGAGCGCGTCGCGCACCTGCTGCCGCCGGAGAATATCGTGCAAACGGCCGCCGATCCGCGCGCCGTGGAGTATCTGATCGAAGCGGCCGATGGCACAGTGCGGAGCGAGTGGCGGCAACCGCCTCCAGATGTCGAAGACCTCAAAGTGCGCATCCTGGAGGTGCTCGAGCACGAAGGGCTGGCGCTGATCGCACTCAACGCCGCCATGTATGCCGCGGACAAGTCCGACCGGATCGCGAGCATGCGGATCGTGCTGCGCGACCGCCGCGCGACCCAAACCATCGCCGGCTTCGCCGTCACCAAGGCGGTCGCGGTGGCGCTCAACCCGTTTCCGGTGGCGGACGTGCTCGGAGGGAGCGCCGTTGATATCGCCATGGTGCTCGCACTGGCGCGCATCTACGGGCTAGAAATGTCATGGATGCACGCCAAGAAGCTCGTCAGTTCGATCTTCCATGCGGCCGGTTGGGTGCTGGTGGGAGAACTCACCACCAGTGCTTTGTCATCGCTGCTCAAACTGCCGACCGGCGGCATGAGCGTCGCCGTCAGCGCGATTCCCCAAGGTTCGGCGGCCGGTTTCGGCTCTTATATCGTCGGCCTGGCGGCGAAGTATTATCTGGAACATGATTCATCTTGGGGCAAGGAAGGGCCCAAAACAGTGGTTCGCCGCATTCTGGAAGAGACGGATAAGAAGTCGATCATCGAACACTTGCGCGACGAGATCAAACGCAAGTTGACGACCAATCCACATGCAAAAAAGTAATTTTGGCGGCAGTGCGGCGCACAGCCCCGGCGGCTTGCGATACGATAAGATCTTGTAAGCGTTACCAGCAAGCGTTACCAGAACGATTTCCCACCCCACCAGAACAACTTGAAATCATGCGCATCGTGCCAGTCGATCAACCGCACGTGGTCCCCTATCTCATGCCGCCCCGATTTCGGACGGACGTGGCCTATTTCATGACGCCGGCAGGCGAGCCTGGCGTGCCGCCGTTAGGGCCGCATGAGTATTTCATTCGCCATCACGACGCCCGGCGTTGGCTGGAGGAGATGTGCATTTCGCTCGTCTCACCGCTGAGCGCCGACGCCACGACCGAGATTGAAATCAGCGATGAACAGGAAGCCTGGCTGGAGTGGATGGTCCGCCACGAGATCCAGCACATTCGCGTGGAGGATTGACGCGCGGTTCGCCTCACCGCAACGACGCCACTTTGCGCGGGCTGGCGAGTGGCAATCGCACGATGAACCACTCGCCATGCTCTTCCAGGAGACTTTCGTCCGCGGCACCTGACTTGTCTGGCGCGGACACGAATTCCAAGGCGGCGTTCTGCACTTGGTTGGCCGCGTGCAGTTGGTCCTTCAACTCGGCATTCAGCGCTGAACGATGAATCCAGATTTCGCAGCCCCCACTGGTGAGTTTCGGCCACGACTCAATGCTCAGCTCCTTCGCATCCTTAGCGGCGAAGCAGAACACGAACTGATCGTCGCGGAGGACAAGTTGCGAATCCGCGGCAAGCTGCGGCGCGACCAGCGCCAGCACAGTCTGCATCCGCTCGTAGGATAGGTTAATGCCTTGGAGGCGTTCGGCGATTTCGGTCGTGACGGCGTCGTGCACGCGATCGAGCGCGCGCTCCTTGGCAATCGCGGCGGCCTCAGCATGGGATTCGGCAATCCGCCGCTGGGCGACGGTGCGCGCGATCCGTCCCGCAATGCCGCCGATCGAGATTTGCAAATCATCGGTGCGGAGATCGGTGGTTCCCGTGACTTCGACGGGGCTTGCCACAAATTTGCCGGCGTCAGGCTCAAGCACAATCCGGCTGGTGGCCGTGAAATTGGTGATGGCGGTGGACTTGATCGTCGCGGGTCCGTTGCGCCCCGTCGAGGTTGTCACGCATTTACCTGTCACGGTGAGCAAGAGCACATTTTCTTGGTCGAGCGGCTTAAGCGTATAGTTGCCATCGGTTTGGCACTCGCCAACTACGGCGGTGCCGAGCACATTGTCCTTGACATCGCAATGGTGCTTAAACGGATGTTGATAGAGGCCTGCAAAAGCATCCGGCGCCAAGCGCACCAGTACGCCCTCTTTCACCTGCAGGGAGCTTCGCTCTTGCGCCTCGGCGGAAGAGATTCCCGCTAGGAATAATCCGAGCGCCACATACGCGCAACGACGAGTGATGAATAGGGAAGTCATCTCAGGCTCCTCAGGCTGGACAATGTAAACATACGTTACATCGCTAACGCAAACGCAGTGCCAAGAGCCCAGAGAGCCAATTATGCGCCGATTTGCCCGTTTTTGTGCGGAATTACGCGGGTGACTGAGCGCGCCGGAACCAAGCACAGATCGTTCATCAACCAGCTTGCGCCTAGCGGCGAGGGTGGGTTGCGCTTGCGCCGCGTATGAGGAGTTCCGCAAACGGGCCTACTTGGGGAGCGCGGTTGGGCGGGGGTCATCCCGGCCTGGGTAATGCCCATAGAAGCGTTTGATGAAGTGTCGCCTTCGGCTGGTCGGGTAATGGCGTTCCCACCCCCAGCGCGTCGCGAGGCGGTCGGAGATTCGAAGGTTGTACGCTTCGCAGACGATGGCGTCGGTTTGCTTGAGCCAGGCGATTTCATCGAGCACGGCCAGGGCGCGGCGCAGCGAGCTGAACGTCGCGGCGCGGCTGGAGACCACGTACTTCAAGGCTAAGTAGTTTGGGCAACTGCGGGGCTGGTTGTAATACAAGCGGCAGCGATCGCCGGCACAGCGCTCGTGGTATCTGCTTCCCAGCCACCACACTTCCGGCAGCGAGATCAACTTTGGCCAGCGGCGGAGCACGATCCGCTGGAGTTGGCCGTCGACGATTTCGACCATCCCGTAGGGCGCTTGCCGCAGCAAGTCGGCGTCGTCCGCCAGCGAGCGCGCCTCGCGCTGACGCAGCAGATTCCCCGGCGAATAAACGAGCGACATGGATTCTGTTCCTCGACTTCGTGCTAAGGGAGCGGTTCAGGGGGAGTGAAGGACTCGCGTAGCATCCGCATTCCGAGCAGCATGCCCCACATCAGGATCAAGCAGCCGACGAGAATGGCCGGAATGAGCCAGCCGAGCATGAATACGCCGGCCACATTTCCCCAGACCGCCGGCCAACGCAGGAGCAGATAGAGCGCTCCCGCGCAGAGATAGGGTCCAAACGCGATGTCCTTGCGTCTAGTGAAAAGCCACTGGGCCAGCGCGATAAAGAGCGCGGCGAAGGGGGCGATGAAGAACGTCATCAGCGCGCCTTGCCAGCCGACGTAGGCGCCGATCATCGCCATCAGCGTGACGTCGCCAAAGCCCATCGCTTCCTGCCGCATGGCGCTGGAACCGATGATCCGCACCGCCCACACCAGCGCGCCCCCCAGTGCCATGCCTGCCAGCGCGGTGAGCAGCGCCATCCACGTGGCGCCGCCGATCAGCCACCCCGCCATGATCAGCGGTGTTCCAAAGAGCGCGATCAACGGCACGACCCACCAGGTCGGATTGCGAAACGTGCTCGCCCACAAATAGACCAATGCCTTGTTCCAGCCGCGGCGGGTGATCCACGACTTGGGCAGCACGCCATAACACCAGCCCCAAAAGAAACCTAGCCCCAGCAACAACCCCTCACCGCCATTCAGCCACGCCGGCCACGCGTTGGGCGCCGTGAGCCAGAGCGGCGACGGCCGCGTGTCGAACAGCGGAGGCGGGCCGAAAACCAGGATCTGCGGCAAAGAATTCGGCCAGAGCGCCGCAAGCAACAGGCCAGCGAGCGTCCCTGGCAGCGTGATCCAATCGGGAATCGTCTTTTCGTCAAAGTCGATGAACGTGGCCACGAGCATCAGGCTAATCAGCATCGCGGCCGAGATGAATTGTTGATGCAGCATTGCTTGCGTGGCCAGGTCGGCCAGATCGAACCGCGGCCCTTGCGGCACAAGCCAGCCTTGGACTTCCAGCCAGTAGAGCCCCGCCAGGCCGATGCCGACGGCTAGTTCTATGAGCAGCGGTCGAATCCAAAAGCCCCGGCCCCAGAGAGGCGTCTCGCGCCAGAGGCCGAACCAACCCACGACGGGGAGGCGATCCCACCACGAGCGCGGCGGCGCCTCGGGGGGCGGCTTCGACCAAGGCGAAATCGCGCGCGTGTCCCACGCCAATTGGTAAATCCCCCAATTGATCAAACTCCCCAACACCAGCCCTAGCAAGCCGAGGAGCCCACAGCGCACCGCTAGCGGAATGGAAAGGATCAGGGGGAGCATTGTTACCCGGTGGGAGCCAGACGCGGGGGGGTCGTGGAGACTTCACAGTGCCAGGCAACTCGTTTTGCGAGCTGAATTTCACGCGTGGAACGCGAGGCCGACACTCGTGATGTCTACACGACGTAAAGTCGCACAACTCTACTTCGTCAGACCCAAGGCGGGGCCCAACTGCCGTAAGATTTCATCCGCGATGGATTCTGGCGAACGTTGATCGGTGGCGACGATACAATCGGCACATTCGCGATAATAGGACTCCCGCGCGTGCAGCAGGGCCACGATCTCTTCCAGGCCCCCCTGCGTCGTGAGTTGGGGACGGCGCTCGCCCGTCGTGGGATCGGCGTTGACGCGCTCGTAGATCACCGCCGGCGATGCGGTCAGCCAGGCGACGCGGCAGCCGCTCCGAATCGCCGTTCGATTCTCTGGCCGCAAGATCGCGCCGCCGCCAAACGCCAAGATCGCACGTTGCCCGCGCGCGTATTCGAGCACGAGTTGCGATTCCAGGTCGCGAAAGCCGACTTCCCCGGCCGCGGCGAAGATCTGCGCGATGGTCTGCCCCGCGCGGCGCTCGAGTTCGACATCCAGATCAACCGCCGGCCAGCCAAGTCGCTGGCTAAGCGCTGCCGCGGCCGTCGTTTTGCCGGTGCCCCGAAATCCAATGAGTGCCAGGTTCATACCGCCGTGGTTCGTCACTGTAAGAGGTTGATCCGCTGGAAAAACCTCAACCTTAATACTTCGCGGGCCCGATCGCGCGCTTCAACTCTTGCCGCATCACTTCCAGCGGCGCATCTTCTCCCGTGAAGAGTTTGAATTGCAGCGCTGCCTGACCCACGAACATCTCCACCCCGGTGATGACGGTCGCCCCTTGCTGGCGAGCCTCCTTGATCAGGAGCGTGTTTTCCGGGTTGTAGACCGTATCAAACACGATCGTCGCCGGGCGCAAATACCGCCGATCATAAGGGGTTTCATCCATATTGGGATGCATCCCGACCGGGGTGCCGTTGATGAGGATATCGGCCTTGATGTTGTGCCGCAGTTCCCAGTCGATCGCGCGGCCCTGAACGCGGCTCGCGAGCTCTTCCGCCCGCGGCAAGTTCCGCGAGGCGATGATCACTTCGCCGCCGCGGCGTTTACACCCATAGGCCAAGGCTTTGGAGACGCCGCCGGCGCCGAGAATCAGCACGACTTTATCCGCGAACGGCTTGTCGGTGCTGATGTCTCCCACCGCCCGCTCGAGACTATCCATCGCGGCGCGATAGTCGGTGTTGAACGCTTCGCGCTCGCCGTTGCGAAACACAACCGTGTTCGCGGCGCCGATCCCTTGCACTGAACTGTCCGACTTCGTCAACAGCGGCAACACGTCTTCCTTGTGCGGAATCGTGACGCTCAGCCCTTTGATCCCTAGTTCGCCGCAGTCCTCCAGGAACTGCTTGAGATCCTCGCGCGGCACGCGAAACGGGACATAGACGCGATTCATCCGCAGATGATGAAAGGCCGCGTTGTGAATGACCGGGCTCAGGCTATGGCCGATCGGATCGGCGATCACGCCGAAAACTTCCGTCTCGGGCCCGATGCTATCGAAGTGATAGATATTGGTCATCTGCTTGTAACCGAGTTGCCCCGGCGCCAGCGTCCGTTCGTGGTGGAACGTGGCGTACGTGAACGCGGAGCCGAACTTGTTCGCCAGGATGCGGGTCGGCGTGCCGACATCGCCCATGCAAAGACCTACCGTGGGGCGCTGGGTGTTCTTCACCAGGCGAAGCATCCGCAAGTTGTCGTGCGGATTGTGCGCCATGGTCGCAATCTTGATGATGTCCGCATCCAGGTCGCACATCCGCGCGTACAGCCCTTCGAGGTCGGCCGGCGTCTCGCGGAAGTTGTGGTAGCTGATGATCCGCTTCGTCTTGCCGTAGCGCGGCACGGCGGCGGCGATGTCGTCCTCCAGGTCGATGTAGTCGACCCCTTCCACGATCGCGCTGCGGAGCAGCATTTGCCGCGCTTCCTCGGAACCGGTCCAGCGGCCGCCATCTCGCTCGCGACGGCAAGTGATGATGACCGGGCAAGGACGATCGGCCAGGATCCGCTTGAGGCTGACCTCGCGATCGATGTAATCGAGCCGGAGTTCAACCAGCTTGACCCCTTGTTCGGCCAGGTGCTTGTATTCCGCGATCATGTGCTTGTGACGACCGCGGCCAACGCTAACGCAAAGCATGGGAATGTCTTCTCTGGGGGGAAGATAATGGCGCAAGCAGGGGGCCGGGGGGCGAGCGCGGCAAGCCCCCACGAGGTTGGCGTTACGTCACTGGGGCGCCCAGCGATCGCCCTCAGCCACCCTCCAACCTGCCCTATTCTACTTGGCATCCGCCTGGTCTGAAATGCCGCTCAAATCCGCTTGAAGCGGCGATCCAGCTCCTCGCGCGTGAAGACCAGCGACGTGGGGCGGCCGTGCGGGCAATGGTGCGAGTCCTGGAACAAGCTCCGCTGATCCAAGAGGGCCGTGATCTCTTCCGGCGTCAACCGGTCGCCAGCTTTGACCGCCGCCTTGCAGGAAATCATGTGCAACAGGCTATCGAGCAGGTCGCGGCGCTGGAGTTGCTTCTCCCCTTCCATCAGTTGGTCCACCACTTGCCGGAGGAGCTCGCTAGGGTTGAGATTGGCCAGCATGGCCGGATAGGTCGAGACGAGCACCGTATCGCCGCCGAACGGTTCGACCTCGATGCCGATTTGCGCGAGCGCGTCGCGCGCGTCGAGCGCTACGGCCGCTTCCGCCGGAGTGAGCGTGACCGGTTCCGGCACGAGCAGGCGTTGCGTCTCCAGCGCGCCGTCGTTGATCTTGTTGCGCAACTGTTCGTACAGGATCCGTTCGTGCAGCGCGTGCTGATCGATGACGATCATCCCTTCGTCGGTCTCGGTGATGAGATACCGATTGTGGAGCTGAATTGCCTGCGCGGCGCTGGACGAGCGCGACACGACCGGCGGCGCGCGCGTCGCCGTCGGGGCATCGGCAAACGGCGGCGAGGCGGAGGCGAACTCCGCTCGATAATGCCCCCCGCTGCGCGGCGTCCAATCGTGGTCGAGCCGGTTGAGCGATAGCGGCGTATGCGCCGCCGCGTCGTAGGTCAGTTCCAACTCCCCTTGCGGATCTTGCGGCTGGAGCGCCTCAGGTCCCGGCAATTGTCCCTGCGCCCACGCGACCAGTTCCGCCCGATGCCGCGCCGCCGCATCCGCATCCGCGCCGACATCGCGGTGCTCGCCCTGCCCGCTGGCGGCCGAACCGACACCGGCCCCGACGCTAGCCGTCGCTCCCTGCGGGGCGTGGATCCGCGCGGTCAAATCGGTCGCCAGGAACTTCTTGCGAATCGTCCCCAGCAGTTGGCTGTACATTCGCCCGCTATCTTGAAAACGAACTTCGAGCTTGGTCGGATGCACGTTGACATCCACTGTTTCCGGCGGCATATCAAAGCGGAGAAAACCGATCGGATAGCGTCCATGCAAGAGCAGGCCGCGATAGCCTTCGCAAAACGCATGTTGCAGCGAGCGATCGCGAATGAAGCGGCCGTTGAGCAGCAGGTATTGCATCCGATTGTTGGCGCGGCTGTGCGTGGGATCCGCGACGTAGCCTTCAAGGCGAACGCTATTATCCTGGCTGCTGAGCGGGATGAGCGCCGCGCCCAAGTCCGCGCCGAACAGCCCGGCAATGCGGTCACGCCAACTGGCCACCGGCGGGAGGTCGAAGACTTGCCGCTCGTTGTGTCGCAAGGTGAAGTGCACGCTCGGCCAGGCGAGGGCGATCCGCGTGACGGCCTCGCTGATGTGCGCCATTTCGGCCTGGGTGCTGCGCATGAATTTGCGCCGCACCGGCGTGTTGAAGAAGAGGTGGCGGATCTCCATCGTCGTGCCGATCGGCGCGCCGCAGGGGACCACGGCGCCTGCCACGCCGCCATCGACTTCAATCTGCGCCCCGGCGTCGCTCTGGGCCTGGCGGCTGCGAATCAAAAAGTGGCTGACTTCCGCGATCGACGCCAGCGCTTCGCCACGAAAGCCCAGCGTGCCGACATGAAACAAATCGTCAGCGCTTGCGATTTTGCTAGTCGCATGACTGGCAATCGCCAGCGGCAACTGCTCCGCCGTGATGCCGCAGCCGTTATCGACGACGCGAATCAGTTCACTCCCCCCCTGCTCCACCACGACGTCGATCCGCGTGGCGCCGGCATCGACCGAGTTTTCCAGCAGTTCCTTGACCACGCTCGCGGGACGCTCGATCACCTCGCCGGCGGCGATCTTGTTGATGACTCCAGGGGGCAACTGGCGAATCACTGGCATCGGTCCGTCCGTGGGTGTGGGGGGCGAGCGTGGGAGGAATCGTGAATTCGAGCCAAAGCAATCCGCAGTTCGACCTTCATTGGCACTTGTGCACTTCACGTCCTAGTTTTCATATTCTTTCAGCTTGCGATACAACGTCCGTTCGCCGATCTGGAGCGTCTTGGCGGCTTCTTCGCGATTGCCGCCGGTGAGCTTGAGCGTCTCTTCGATGGCCCACCGCTCGATCGTCGCCATGGTTTGGCCGATGAGGTTGGCTGGGCCGGATGCTCCTTCGCGCGGCGCGGTGCTCGCCGGCGCATCGGCTAGTTCCGGCGGCAAATCGTTCACGTCCAGAACGCCGTCGTCATCCAAGACCACCATCATCTCCACGGCGTTGCGCAACTCGCGGACGTTGCCGCGCCACTCGAAGTCATACAGTTTGCGCGTCACGGCCGGTGTGATCGCCTTGATCGTCTTGTGATTACGTTTGGCCGAGGCGCGGCGGAAGTAATCGACCAGCGGCAAAATATCGTCGCGCCGCGAACGCAACGGCGGCAAATCGACCGTGACCACTTTCAAACGGTAGTACAGATCGAGCCGGAAAGTTCCCGCGGCGATGGCGTCCTCCAGATCGCGATTGGTGGCCGAGAGCACGCGGACATTCACGGGGATCGGCTTGTTATCGCCTACCTTGGTGATCTCGCGCTCTTCCAACACGCGGAGGAGTTTGATTTGCGTCGTCAGCGGCATGTCGCCGACTTCATCCAGGAACAGCGTGCCGCCATTGGCGTACTCGAACTTGCCGACCCGTTCATTGAGCGCGTCGGTAAATGCGCCTTTGACGTGCCCGAACAGTTCGCTCTCCACCAGGTGTTCCGCGATCGCCCCGCAGTTGATCGCCACGAACGGCTTTTTCTTGCGCGGGCTATTCTGATGAATGGCCTGCGCGACCAGTTCCTTCCCGGTTCCCGGTTCGCCGGTGATCAGGACGCCGGCCTCCGTGGGGGCGATCCGCTTGAGGCGATCGATGACCGACTTCATCTGATCGCTGGCGTAAATGATCCCTTCGTAGCCGAACCGCTCATCGAGCCGCTGGATCAGTTCCAGGTTTTGCCGCTTCAGCCGGACGGCGTCGCCGGCTTTTTCGGTCACTGCCCGCAACCGGGCCGGCGTGATCGGCTTCTCGAGGAAGTTGAACGCCCCGTGCTGCATCGCTTCGACCGCCTTGGGAACGGTGGCATGGCCGGTGACCATAATCACCTCCGCTTCCGGCAAGGCTTCCTTGGCGCGGCGGAGAATCTCCATGCCGTCGATGCCGTCCATCACCAGGTCGGTGACGACGATATCGAACAGTTCCGCGTCGAGCCGCTGCGCCCCTTCTTGCCCGCTCTTGGAGACGGTGCAGCGATAGCCGACGCGCTCCAGCGATTCGGTCATCGCGTCCGCATGGTCGGGATCGTTATCGACCAACAGCACCCGCAGCGGCGGACCCTGGGTGGCGGTGGCGTCGTCCTGTGACAATTCGGTCGTCATGGCTGCCATGATAACAGGAGGAAACGGCGCATGGGGAGGCGGGGCGCTACTCGCGCCCCGTGGCTTGCTCGACGGCAACTTGCTCAGCGGAATCTTCTTCGACAGCAACCGCGAGCGGAGAACGTGCTTCGGAGCCAATCCGCACCGGCGTGGGGAAGTCGAGCGTGAACTGCGTGCCGCGCCCGGCTTCGCTTTGGACGTTGATGCGCCCGCCGTGGGCTTCGATAATCTTCAGCGCCGTCGGCAGACCGAGTCCCGAACCGCCGTGCTTGGTGGAATAAAACGCCTCAAACATTTTGATCCGCGTGCTGTCATCCATCCCCACGCCGGAATCGATCAAGTCCAGCGCCACGCCCAGCCGCGTGGGGCGCGTGCGGGCGACAAGCTGCCCCCCGTTGGGCATCGCCTCGAGCGCGTTCTTGACGAGGTTGACCAGGGCCGCTTGCAGCGTTTCGCCATCGAGCAACATGCTGGGAAGATCGGGATTGAGAAAGCGTTTGATTTCCACGTGCTGCTCATTCGCTTGAGGGGCGAAGAGCGTCAGGACGCGCTCGACCTGATCGTTCAGATTGCCGGCGCGGAGGTCCGACGCGCGGGGGCGGGCGAACTTGAGGAAGTCGTTGAGCAGGTTTTCCAGCCGGGTGCATTGTTTCTGCACGATCTCCGCCTTGGCGAGCGCACGGCGTTCGCGGGGGGATTGCGGCTCTTCCAAATCTTCCGCCAACAGTTCCATATTCATGCGAATGACCGAGAGCGGGTTCTTGATCTCGTGCGCGAGCGAGCCAGCCAGCGCAGCCAGCGCATGCAACTGCTCGCGCAGTTGTTGGGCGACGTCGTCGGTGGCTTCGTGAAATTCGCTCATGCGGCGCACGCGCGGGGACGATTGGGAATGGTCAGAAGAACCTCACTCCTTGATTGTAACCATTTGTTCCCGCCTTTGGGCGTGGTGGGAAGCAACAGGCGGGAACTGATCTTTCGCTTGCCGCCGGAGCGGCGAACCTGTTTTCAAGCGTCCCGCCTGGGCTCTCTCGACGAAGACGCGCCGCACACTCAGTTAATCGCGACGCGTCCATTGTGACGTCAAGACGAATGTTCGGAGGCGCGCAAAAAACCGAGGAAGATCAACGACCTTCCTCGGCGATTTGTCGAATCATTCATTCGTTCGCGTGACTACCGGCGTCCGCCGCGCTCGCGGTCGCGATAACCGCCACCGCCACCGCCGCCGCCACGACCACCGCGGTCTCCGCCGCGACCACCACGATCGCCGCCGCGGTCTCCACCCCGGTCGCC
This sequence comes from Planctomycetota bacterium, assembly GCA_963205385.1. Taxonomy (GTDB): domain Bacteria; phylum Planctomycetota; class Planctomycetia; order Pirellulales; family Pirellulaceae; genus JAEZGD01. Next base: position 11,758 of record CAUJKE010000376.1, read on the forward strand.
GCGTGGTTCGCGCTCTTCCCCTTCGGCCGGTTCGCGGTTGGCGAACTCGTCTTCAATGCCGAGTTGCTCCAGCGCCCGTCGGCGGCTGAGCTTCACGCGGTCGTGATCGTCGACGTCGATAACGAGCACCTGCATTTCGTCCCCCATGCGGCAGACATCGCCGACGCTGCTGACGAAACCGTTCGAGAGCTCGCTGATGTGGCACAGCCCATCGCGGCCTGGCATGATTTCGATGAACGCGCCGAAGTCCTTGATGCTCGACACGCGGCCGTTGTAGATCTTGCCGACTTGCACCGTCGCGGTCAGGGCTTCGACATGCGCGAGCGCCGCGTCGGCCCATTCCTTGTTGGTGCTGGCAATGGTGACGATCCCTTCGTCGGTAACTTCGATCACCGTGCCGGTCGATTCCTGAATGCCGCGGATATTCTTGCCGCCGGGGCCGATCAGGGCGCCGATCTTGTCAGGCGGGATCTGCGTCCGCACCAGGCGTGGCGCGAATTCCGAGATGTCGTCCTTGGGACGTGCGATCGCGGAGAGCATGTTGCGAAGAATTTCAATCCGCGCTTCGCGCGATTGGGCCATCGTCGCGCGGATGATCTCGTGGTTGATGCCGGTGATTTTAAGGTCGAGCTGGATCCCGGTGATGCCGTTTTGCGTACCGGCGATTTTGAAATCCATGTCGCCGTAGTGATCCTCGTCGCCAATGATGTCGGTGAGGAGCACCCACTTGTCGTCCGATTCCATCACCAGGCCGACCGAAATTCCGGCGACCGGGTTGCTGATGGGAACGCCTGCATCCATGAGTCCCAGCGTAGCGCCGCAGACGCTGGCCATCGACGACGAACCGTTGGATTCGAGAATGTCGGAGACCACGCGGACGGTATACGGGAAGTCCTCAGGATCAGGCAGAACGGCTTTCACGCTCCGCTCGGCCAACATGCCGTGGCCGATTTCGCGCCGGCCAGGACCGCGAATCGGGCGGCACTCGCCGACTGAAAACGACGGGAAGTTGTAGTCCAGCATGAACTTCTTGGAGTATTCATCGAACAGGCCATCGACCCGTTGCTCGTCACGCGAAGTGCCGAGTGTGACGGTGACGAGGGCTTGCGTTTCACCCCGCTGGAACACGGCCGAACCATGGGTGCGGGGCAGGACGTTGGTGCGGCACTCGATATTGCGGAGCGTCTTGCCATCGCGGCCATCCGCCCGCGTGCCGGCCAGAATCAAGTCGCGCACGACCACTTCCGTCAGGTCATGCCAGGCGGTGCTGAACTGCTGCGGTGTGATGGCTCCTTCGGCCTTGGGATCGGGAATGCAATCCGCCATGGCCCGTTCCTTGACCATGCGGACCGCTTCCGCCCGCGCGAGCTTGCCGACGGTTTGCTTGGCGGCGCGGAGTTCGCCGAAATACTTCTCGCGGATGCGGCCGAACAGGCCGCCATCGTCGTACGGCGGAACTTCGGCCTTGATCGTGCCGACCTTCTCTTGCAACTCGACTTGCATCTGGATGATGTCGCGAATTACGCCGTGGGCGAATTCGATCGCGGCGGCCATTTCATCTTCCGGCACTTCGCGCGCGAAGCCTTCGATCATGGCGACCTTGTCCGCCGTGCCGGAGACGATCAGGTCGATGTCGCTTTCTTCCAGTTCTTCGCTAGTGAGAAACGGAATCAGTTCGCCTTTGACGCGGCCGACGCGAACCGAAGCGATTGGTCCCTGAAACGGCATGGCCGAAATGTGCAGCGCCGCGGAGGCGCCGTTCATGGCCAGGACGTCGGGGTCGGTCTGCTTGTCGCTCGACAACACGACCGCTTGCACCTGCACTTCGTCAATGAAGCCTTTGGGGAACAGGGGGCGAATGGGGCGATCCATCAGCCGGGCGGTGAGGGTTTCCTTCGTCGTGGGACGCCCTTCCCGCTTGATGAAGCCGCCGGGGAACTTGCCTGCGGCTGAAGTCCGCTCGCGATAATCGCAGGTCAGCGGGAAGAAATCCTGGCCGGGGCGCGAGGGGCCGGTGGCCGTGGCGACGAGCACGACGGTGTCGCCATAGTAAACCATGACGGCGGCGGCCGCCTGTTTGGCATAATATCCGGTTTCAAATGCGAGGACTTGTTTTCCAATTTGCTTTTCGACACGAATTGTCACAATTCTTACCTTGTTACTACGTCTCGGAAGGGAATCCTGAAAGAGCAGATGGCGGAAGCGCCAAGAGACGGGGAGCCCAGCGCGAGGCGTTGCGGAACAACCTCCGTGGCGCTCCACGAGCGCACTCTTGACCGTGGCGGTCGAACGACCTACGGCAAGCCGTCCAGAGTGGCTTCACGCAGCTACTGACACCCGCGAGTTTATTTGCGGATGCCGAGACGCCCGATGATTTCGACGTAACCGGCCGGATTGACCTTGCGCAGGTAATCCAGCAAGCGCCGGCGACGGCTCACCATCGCCAACAGACCGCGCCGGCTGGCGTAGTCTTTGGAGTGGGTCCGCATGTGCTCGGTCAAGCCGTTAATACGCGTGGTGAGGAGAGCGATCTGAACTTCCGGCGAACCGGAGTCATTCTCGTCACGCTTGAAATCCTGGATTACGGCTTGTTTGCGCTCTTTTGTGATCGTCATGGGCTACCGCGATTCCTCCGCTAGGGCGAGCTGCTGAAGCGCTCAACCGCACCGCGCTAGAATCTCCTTCAAACTGCCTTGTACGAGACTATTCCTACTGGGCATACACATACCAAAACTATAAGCAGCCCAATATATCGAGGCCATCCGCAAATGCAATCCGTAAGTGGCCGAATTCTGCCGTTAAGAGCCAGAATTGTTTGTTCCGGCCCCCAGTGAGGCGGTTTCGGTGCTCGTTTTTGGGCGATCGGCTCGTCGACGCCGCTTTCACTCCGGGTTATTCACGAGGACCCCGTTGCTCGACACAACCGGTTGACATCACACGGCTTAGGGCTATCTCCCTCGAAATAATATCGTCTTTGAACGGCGCACGGAATGCCGCAATGCGCTGCTCGTAATTCACATTGGAAATAATCTGGGTTAGCGTACCAACCCGGGCGCAGTTCCATGGCTAAAGTCGCGCAGCGCGAAGGAGCGCGAACGCCCCTGAAATGCAGGATCAGGCCTGGCCGTTCGCACGGGTAATGCGGCGATCCCGCACGCAATCCGTCGGAGGGCCATTCATGGCCCTTCTCGCTGTGCGGGTTTACCCCACGAGCTTCCAATCACGCCTTAGACCCAATCTTCGGGGTTGGGGAGAGGAAACTCTCGGCCACTCCCACTGAACAAGCAACGACTCGCAGTGAGCATCTCCCGCGAGCCTCGGCGAAACGCTCATGTATAAGCCGCGTTAATGCATCATTAAGACTGGGATGCGAACTGCCCGTTTAGGGAGTTTATGCGGCTACCCCCACTAATGGCAAAGTATTACTAATGACGACCAATGTTTAGCGGGAGCAGAATGTTATAAAGTGTTTATAGTAAACACCTTACGTCGATCCATCTGTGCGCAATCGCGCTAATATTTCACGCCAGAAGGGTGGGTTTTGCGTTCGGCGCAACAGGCATTCGCCCCTTTGCGCCAGGCTGGGAGTGCTACGCGGAGCGATAGAAGTTCGCAAGGACGGCGCGGCGGTGGGGGTGTTGACTCGTTCAAGAGTCGGGTACAAATTGCAATCTTGCGAGGCGCGGCGCATGATAGAGGCTAGACACCGTTTAGATCCTCCGTGCCATGGCCATGCAACCACTCAACAAGCCGCCGAGCCGAGGGCCTTCCTTCTCGGTTATCATCGTCGCCGTCGGCTTCGTGTTCTTGGCCATCGCCTATACGACGTACGTCCGTCCTGAATACCGGGTGAACCAGGAGTTCAAGCAGACCGAGGGGCGCATTATCGACAAGCGGCTGCTCATCGCGCAGGATCGGAGTGGAACCGTATATCGCCCGGAGTTTCACGTCAACTACGAGGTCGACGGGCGAACCTACAATGTCTGGACGTACAACATCACCGCCGACACCACGAGCCATCGAGCCAGCCAGGAAGAGATTCTCAACAGTTACGAAATCGGCCGCAGCTACCCGTGCTGGTACGATCCGCTCGATCCGCAGGTGGCCGTATTGGTGCGCGGCTACAGCGCGTTCGGCTTCATCCTGGCAGGCTTTGGGCTGTTGGTGACGCTGATTGGGTTGGTGAGCTTGATGTAGCCGCGCGTTGCGAACATCTGGCCGGCGGCGCAACTGCTACCCCACTGGCTCCGCCGCGAGTAGACTGGTTGCTGATCTAAACCAACCTCGTTGCGATTCGAAGAGGACTGCTTTCATGTTGCGCCGCCGCGGGTCTGCCGCACTGCTTCTGTTGTTGACAACGCTGTTGGGCTGCGGGTCGGAATTCGACTTGCCGCCGATGCAAAAGGTGAGCGGCATTGTGACGCTCGATGGGGCGCCGGTGACGCGCGGGAATGTGCAATTCCAGCCGGATGCCGCCCAAGGCGCTAAGGGTCCGCCGGCCAATGGCGCGATTGGCCCCGATGGGCATTACGAACTGACGACCGCCGGTTCGCCGGGGGCGGTGGTTGGCAAACATCAAGTGCTCGTCGAAGCGCGGGCCCTGCCGAAAGACGAAACCGACACGCTCCCTGCGCCGCTGGTGCCGGAGAAATATTTCAGCTTTTCGACGTCAGGCATTACCAAAGAAGTAACCGCTGCGGCGCCCAACGAGATCAACATTGAGCTTTCGTCCAAGCCGTAACGACCGTTGACGCACGTTATTCGGAGATCCCCATCATGTCCCAGCCTGAATCGGCCTTCGGTCGTCGCGAGTTTCTTGCCGCCGCCGCCGCGCTCACCGGCTACTCCGTGATTTGTAAAGCCGACGAACTTCCCGCACCGTCCGCGCCGCCAACGCCAGACCAACTGCGCGACGCTTTTGGAAAGCTAGCCCCTGCTGGCGAACTGGCGAACGCTCGCTTTGCCGGCGAGCCGCACATGACGCTCGTCGATTTGCAAGCGGACGTCCTGATCGCCGGCGGCGGACCCGCTGGCGTCTGCGCCGCGCTGGCCGCCGCGCGCAACGGGGCCAAAGTCGTGCTCGTGCAAGATCGCTCGCGGCTGGGGGGCAATTCCAGCAGTGAAGTGAAGATGCACGTCGTCGGCGCGAACAGTCACAACGGTCGCCCCGGCTGGCGTGAAGGCGGGATCATCGAGGAACTGCGACTGGACGACGCGGCCAACAATCCGCAATGGTCGTGGGAAATGTGGGATCTGCTGCTGTACGATAAACTCGTCAGCGAGCCGAATATCACGTTGCTCTTGGATACCACGCTGTACGCCGTGGACGTCAAAGACCAACGGATCGAGCGCGTGATGGCCCGCTGCGATAAGACCGAACACCTGTATCGGGTGACGGCGAAAATCTATGCCGACTGCACCGGCGACGCGCGCTTAGCGCTGGAAGCTGGCGCGACGATTCGCTGGGGGCACGAAAGCCGGAGCGAGTTCAACGAACCGCTCGCGTGGGACAAGCCCAGCCGGGACACACTCGGCAGCAGCCTCTTGTTCACAGCCAAAGACCTGGGCAAGCCGGTGAGTTACACGCCGCCGACGTGGGCCCGCAAGATCACCAAGCAGCAGTTGCAATTTCGCCCGGTCGGTTCGTGGGAATATGGTTACTGGTGGATCGAATGGGGCGGCGCGCTGGACACCATCCGCGACAATGAACGGATTCGCTTCGAGCTGCTATCAATCGTCACCGGCATTTGGGACTACATCAAGAACAGCGGCGCGCATCCCACTAGCGCCAACTGGGCCATGGATTGGTGCGGCATGGTTCCCGGCAAGCGCGAGAGCCGCCGCATCGAAGGGGCGCACATCCTCACGCAGCAGGACCTGATGGGGCTCAACGGCGATTTCGAGGACGCGGTCGCAATCGGCGGGTGGGGGCTCGACGAGCATCCTCCCGGCGGATTCGACGACACCGACAAGCGGCCGTTCGTGTCGATCCGATTGCCGGAGGTTTACAACATTCCCCTTCGCGCCCTGTACAGCAAGGACATTTCCAACCTCATGATGGCCGGCCGCAACGCCAGTTGCAGCCATGTCGCATTCACGAGCACCCGCGTCATGGCCACCTGCGCCGTGATGGGCCAAGGGATGGGAACCGCCGCGGCGCTCTGCGCGCGGTACCAGCTCGCGCCGAGCGGCTTGTATCAAGACAAACCGAAGCTCAGCGAGTTACAGCAAACGCTGTTGCGCGACGATCAATCGATCAAGAACCGCAAGAATCAAGATCCGCTCGATCTCGCCCGCACCGCCAAGGTTACGGCCTCCGGCGCATGGGAAACTTCCCGGCCCGAGAACGTCCTCACCGGCGAAACGCGAAATCTGTCTGGCGATTTGACGCATCGCTGGCTCGCGCCGCTGAGCGAAGGGGAACCGGCCTGGCTGGAACTTTCGTGGGATAAGCCGCAGAAGCTCCGCATGGTGCAACTCGTTTTCGATACCGGCTTTCACCGCGAGCTCACGCTCACTTCCGCCGCTTCGCACCAGAAGGGCATAGTGCGCAGCCCGCAGCCCGAGACCGCGCGCGATTACCAGGTCATCCTCCGCGCCCCCGACGACTCGCTCCACCCGGTCGCCAACATCCAAGGCAACCACCAACGCCTCCGCCGCCACTATTTCGATCCGCAAGAAGTCTCCGCAGTACGGATTCAAATTTCCACGACGAATGGGAGCGATACGGCGCGGATTTATGAGGTGCGGTGTTATTCGTAGGGTAGTGGCTTCCAGCCTTGTCCAGGTCTCTGTCCGAGCCCAGCGCGCGAACGTTCGACGATTTCGTCGACGAGGACTTATCTACCGTCGCAGCTGTTAATTTGCGCCCTCCCATTGGTGTCAACTGCTGCAAGGAAATTATTGACTCCCCCTCTGGAGAGGCTAAACTGGTGACTCCAAATTTCCCGTTGCCTCTATTCGGAGAGATAGCAAATGTTCACACTCTTCCTCATTTTGCTTCTCGTCCTTGTCTCGGGAATAGCCGTTGCAATCGTCGGTTTCGTTTGGGATCGACAGCAGAAGTCGCTAGCGGAGATAGATTTCCTACGAAGCGAAATGGCAAATCAGACGGCCACACACAAGCAAGCACTGGCCCGCTATTTACCAATTGTGAATCTGGATCAAGAGTTTCAAAGAGTGCAAGCGGCAATTCTGCAGTTGCAGGCTGATTTTCAAGCTTACTCAAGGCATTACCAAGATCAGCGCAATCAGTTGGCTGCGGAGTACCAGCAATCAAAGGGGCTTTTCGATCAACTAAAGCGCGAGTTGGCGAGCATCGAAGGAAGCCTGGATGACGTGTCGTTTGGAATCTACCGCCCTTACTTCAGCTTCGACACTTCTGAGCAATTCAAGACCGAACTGGAGCGTGTGCGAAACGCGAAAAAGCAACTTATCCGCTCAAATCAAGCGACAACCTGTATTGTCGAATGGACGGTGCAAGGGAGTCGCAAGGAGGGCGCTCGAATGCAATCGCAATTGGCGAAACTGATGTTGCGAGCGTTCAATGGCGAGTCGGATGCGGCCATCGCGAATGTCAGTTGGAATAATGCGACAAAGATGGAGGAGAGGCTGAAATACGCCTTTGAGGCGATCAATAAACTCGGAACCGTCATGCAAGTTTCCGTAACTCGCGAGTACTTGGACTTAGCACTTTGTGAACTACGTCTAAAGTTCGAGTACGAAGAAAAACGACAGCAGGAGAAAGAAGAGCAAAGGGCGCTGCGCGAAAGAATGCGAGAGGAGGAACGCGCGCAACGAGAACTGCAACGTGCGGAACAAGACGCCACTGACGACGAAACTCGCTATCAGAAACTGCTGGCAAAGGCCAAGGCAGATGCGGCTCAGGCCACGGGTGAAAGATTCGCCGAAATCGCAGAGCGCATGCGAATGCTTGAGGCAGATTTAGCAGAAGCGCAGGCGAGGAAGGAGAGGGCAATATCCATGGCGCAACTCACTCGGTGTGGCTATATTTATATCATCTCGAATATCGGATCATTTGGCGAAGACACCTACAAATTGGGGCTCACGCGACGGTTAGACCCTATGGATCGCGTTCGCGAACTCAGCGACGCTTCCGTACCCTTTAATTTTGACGTCCATGGAATGATTTACTCGGAAAACGCGCCCGATCTGGAACGTGAACTACATCAGCACTTCGCGCCCTATCGCGTCAACCTCAT
>CAUJKE010000377.1 GCA_963205385.1 Planctomycetota bacterium
GCCGCGCCGCCTACCGCAAATCCACAAATGAAACGCGCGAAACACCTTTCCTAAAACCCGAACACAGGGTATACAATGAATTGAATCGACCGCTGAGGAGGGTATCCGAATGGTGAGGAGACTGATTCGAAATCAGTTGCCGGGTAACCGGTTGAGGGTTCGACTCCCTTGCCCTCCGCTGACTGTAAGCCCTGAATTTGTCAGGGCTTGTGTCGTTTCTTGGGCGTCCGATTGTCTCGGCAGAATGCGGGCGTGAAGTCGCCTGGCGTTACACCGGCGTTACACACACAATCAACTTTTTAGGGGCTATTCGCGGAGCCCGATCTAAAAAACGCCACCCCAACCGTGGGCCGCCGGTTGGGCGGCCCACGGTAGGGGTAGTTTTTTTAGCTCTCGCTTCGTTGAGTGTGAGCCTGTCTTGCTCAATACATACCGTTTTGCGCTTCGCGCAATTCCTGAAAGCAGTCAAAAACCCAGCAAAAAACGAGGGTAGCGCAAAACGGTATGTACCGTTTTGCGCGCGTTTGCGTTGTGCGAATACCGTAAAAACCCAGGGAAAAGCGCGAATTCTTGTGGATGGTTGAAATAGCCCCGAAATGGGCTAAAATGTGGGAAATCTCAGGGAAAATGGCAGATTTTTGCGCTTGCGCTCGGTGGTTTACACCGAGAGGGTCGGGGGTTCGAGTCCCTCACCGCCCACTAAACGTAAGTCTCGCTGAAATTTAAGCTTAGATTACCTGCCGCGATCGGCAGTGCCGGGCGCTGCGGCGAGAGCGGAGGAACGATGCTGCTTTTGATGAGCGCGTCCTGTTAGTCAAGCAGTGAGGGAATGAAGATGGCTGCGGTGTGAGGAACCCCGAAGGCGTCTCTTACATCGTCAGAGTTACCGCATTATTCGCCTCGCCCTTGTTGCGGAGTTTGGCGATTTCACGCCTGGACACCCTCATCAATCTCTTTTGCTTGCTCTGGCTGGCTCTCTGGCTCTGGAGTCCCTGTATCGCCGTTGCCCTTGCGAATCTCCTCACGGGCCGCTTTTGCCAGGTCTTGGTATTCTGTGCGGAATGAATTCAGGCTTCGCTCGTCTATCTCCTCCAGATCCAGCAGCGCATTGTGCGCTCCTTTTTGAGCACGAATGAGTTCATCCAGCTTGACCTGCATCGCCTGCGTGTCGCGATTCTGCGTGTTTTGAATTAAGAACACCATGAGAAAGGTAATGATGGTTGTGCTGGTGTTAATCACCAGCTGCCACGTGTCACTGAAGCCAAAGATTGGACCCGTTACCGCCCACAGAATAACAAGCGCGAGCGCGAGCGCGAATACCTTCGGGTTTCCGCAAAACCGAGATGCGTTTTTGGCGAAATTTGAGTACCAGTGGGTAGCAGACATTTGTAGCCCTCACGTGACTTAATTCTTACCGTGGCACTGCGTGCCCCACGACTTCCAGAAGGCTCATGGGCCCAAAACATTCTGAGGCGCGCAGGAAGATCAAGGCCCAAGCACTGCATTTTGCGTGCCAATCCGCAAGCATCGCTCACCACTCGTTACAGGCTCGAAACGAAGGTCGTGCGAGGTTTGCACGCTGCCAGCGGTGGTCGAATTCCAGCCACTTCGTTCAGACTTTGACCGGCAAATCTCGCTCGCGGGGCATTTCAAATAGAAGATCAAGCGAATGTTTGATGAGCGCCTTCGCTCGATGCAGTTCCCGGTTGAAGCGGAACGCTTGCGGCTTCGGATTGTCGGATTGAGGATTCCCCTGAATGTTTGGTGCTTGTGAATCCTTTATTCCGCGCAGCCAAGAAAACACCGCGGCCCAGGCATGAACCGCTCATACCTGGGCCGTGAGTGCTAGGCACCAACTAAACGAACACTGCTTGAATAATCGAGATAAGAACAAAGCCCCTGGCGCCGCTCACTGGCCGGCTTGCGGCGCTGCGCGTTCGCTATTCTCCGTAGTGCGAACCATGCAAACCCTCGGTCGAAACGGCTCGCTCGACAATGCGACCAAGCTCGGACAAACTGCGGCGTTGGCCGACCGAGTGCCACGCCCCCACGTTTTCCAGTTCCGGCATGATTTCCATGAGCTGAGTGATCAGCATTTGGGCCATCCGCCGGATGGACGTCGAATTCGCACGCTCCAAGATCGCTTGCGCGGTCTTCATCAGCCGAATCATCCGAGCGCGTTCCAGCACCGGACGAGAGAGCTGCGTATCAGGCTCGACGAGCAGTTCTGTCACCGGCACATCCAACGCTTTCTGCCACTTGTACAGATCGCTGAGATGCAAATCGGCTGACTCTTGCTCTTGGGCCCGCAGCTTGCGAACGTCCAAACCAATCTGTCTGGCTGCACTACGCAGCGAGACACCCTGCAGCCGTCGGACCGTGCGAATGCGATGCATGCGCCTGCCCGACGTTGTGGCTACAGCCGCCGCCGCAGAAACCACCGCCGTGGTCACAACGGGTGCGCTCATATCCACAGTAGCCATCGAAAGGATCCTCCTCTTGTTCTCCACGGTAGGCGCGCGGAGCGCGTTCCCTACGAACGCTCGCCAGAATAAATGATGGAATCGTCGCCGATGGATAAACGACTTCGCGCGTACGAGCACTCCGACGGAAAAATCGGCGCAGCGTGCGAGTAAAGATCGAAGACCCCATGCAACCGCTGGCGACACGCGCGGCGTGGGGGGATTTTTGGCGCAATCAGTTGCCCAAAAAGAAGCAAGACCTTACGTACCGTCGCTGCGTCTGCGAACGATAGGTTCCAGTAATGGTGACAACAAACGTACGGATGTTTGCAGCCAACCGCCGTCAGCAAATTTCACCGCCGTGAAACCTGTTCCCTCTGACGACTTAGACGTAACGTGCCCGCTGATGTGAATGGCGCGTCACGTCACCTGGAAGACCGTAGGCGGGTCTTACAAGGTGAGTAAGCCAACTTGATAATAGACGAGTCCAGTCGCGGGAACAAGCTACCGAATGTAATTTCTGTCAAGAATATTGCGATTTTGACGGCGCGAAAGTTCGCGCCGTTGTCGCGAAGGGGGCGCTTATGGTGGCACACGAATCAACCTGCGCGACAGAAGTGCGGCGCGGTCGCTATTCACCCAGCGCGAAGTCGTTCACTTGCGACAGGACGGGGCCGCTCTTGCGGCGCGGCGCGATCCGCCGGATCTTCTCGGCGGCGCCTTCGCGGGCGACTTCCAGTTCGCCCCGCTGTTGGGGATGGCGTTCCAGTTCAGCAATCGCGGCGCGGCGGATCAGTTGCGTGCCGCTTGTGCTTCGCCGCTGGGTTTCCGCCTGTTCCACTCCGCGGCCCCAATTGATCAGCCGTGAGACCAGGCCGGAATCGAGCGGCGTGACGCGCGGCGCGGTGCGGGCGGAGACCAGCCCTTCTTCGTGTCGCAGATCCCACAACGCTTGCAAATCGCGCGCGCTGAGCGGGTGCGTCAGGTCGTGCACCACGACGAAGTCGCCGCTGGCGTGGGCTAAGCCGCTCTGCGCCGCCGCCGCAATTCCGCGACGTTGCTTATTGCCAATGGCGCGCACCTGAGGAAACCGCCGCGCGAACTCGTCGGCCAGTTCCAGCGAACTATCGGTCGAGCCGTCGTCCACGATCAAAACCTCAAACCGCTCCGCCATGTCGGGCAGGAATTCGAGCAAACGGCACAGGCTCTCGGCCAAAATGGCTTCGGCGTTGTGAATCGGCAGGAGAAGACTCAGCGAGGGAACCAAGCGAATGCCCTTTCGCAACGAGAACAATGAAGGCGCAGCAGACCACGGCAGCAGAAAGACTTATCGTCGCCCCGCGCGCCGCTGCTCCAAACTCCCGTCCCCAAGTGACGTTACGACAAGTATGCCTCCGACAGCGGTCGTGCGTCTTGTGCGGTTTTAACGTCGTTTTATGCGGCCAATCGCCCGAACGCACTCCCCGCGAAAGGCTGGATGGCTCATATTACGATGTTGAACCTGACGGTTACGCCGAATGTCTCCGTCGTGCGTCGCGCGAAGCTACTTCCCTCCAGGGTCAACGATTCGATGCCTATTCCCGATTTTTCCAAAAACGACGGCCTCTTGCCTGCGATTGCCCAAGACGCCGCGACCGGCGAAGTCTTGATGCTTGCTTACATGAACGCCGAATCGTTCGCCGAAACCCAGCGCAGCGGGCGAGCCGTTTATTACAGCCGCAGTCGTCAGAAACTCTGGCGCAAGGGGGACGACAGCGGCCACACCCAGCATGTCAAAGCGATCTATGTCGATTGCGACGCCGACACGATTCTGCTCAAGGTCGAACAAGTCGGCGCCGCGTGCCACGAAGGCTACCGGAGTTGCTTCTTTCGCCAGGTACAAGGGAGCGATGTGGTGGTGACGGCGGAGCGGTTAGTGGAACCGGGGGATGTGTATGGGAAGTAGGGACGCTGCGCTTGAAATCCGAATATTCGAATTGCCACCTTACCCTTGTTCATACAACTCTGGAAACACTTCCTCCGATAGTTCCTGCTTCTTCACCATCGAGCGCATCTTGGCGAGGAAGTCGAATTTGAAATTGGCGACTTGTTGCTCGGTGATCTGGAGTTGCGCGGCGACATCTTTATTTGCCCAGCCACGAACGATGATGAGCTCGATGACTTGCAACTTGATCCAGTCGCCGCGCTCGCGCCAGCGGGCGACTTGTTCGGTTAACGCCTCGAGAATCGCCTTTTCTTCCAGGCCGCGCCGTTCGCCGGAACGCACAATGCTGCTCGCGGGACGCGCGCGTCCCTCTGGCTGCCAGTCGCCGCTAGTTTCATCGCCGTAGGACAGCGGAACCGCAGGGCGACGCCCCTCCCGTCGCAGGTGATCGGTGAGCTTATGCGCACAAATGGTGAACAGGTAGCTTTCCAACGCCCGCTTGCCGTCGTAGTTCGGCAGGCTATTCAAAAAGCCGATAAACGCCTCTTGGACGACGTCCTCGCTTGCCCCGCGCTTGCCGAGGCGACTTTCAACAAACGCCAATAGCCGTCCTTCGTACCGCGCAATCAAATCACTCCAAGCATCCACCTCGCCACGGCGAATGCGCTGAATGAGGAGCGCGTCGGTTTCGGAAGAAGAAGGCATGCGGCGGTTGCACGGATGGGCGTCAGAAGGAAAACGGCAAATCCGCTACTCACAGCATTCGAAACAACACCACGCCACCGGCGACCAGCGCCAGAATGCCTGTGGCGGTGAGGAGTTGCAACCGCGTGGTGTAGTAGCCGCGGGTGGCGGTATCGGCGCGGAAGTAGCCGAATACCAGCGACAACGCGAAGATCACGCCGGCCGCGATCACGCCGAGCCGGAGCGTGCGACCGGTGACGGTGATCGTGCGCCACCGCTCTTCCAAGTGCCGGTTAAAGCTGGGGCCAAACTCTAGCAGCGCGTGCGTTTGATGCATCGGGCCGATCGAGACTTCGATGACTTCGCTGTACGTATTCTCGGGACGCACGAGGTTCTGACGTATGTAACTCAGCTCCACCGGCACAAGCGTCCCCGCGGCCTTGTGGCCGAGATACGACGCGACATAGTCTTGCGTCGCCTTGCTCAATTCCGCATCGAGCGCCCGCGCGGCATCGTGCTTCTTTTGGAAAAGTCCCGAAGCAACCGAGACGCGTTGCACGTCCCCCTGCTGCTGCGAAAAATCGGCTTCGACCCAATCCGGCCGCCCCGGCGGAATGAGCACTCGCGCACGAGGCGCGAGCGCGTCCTCGTCCACCGCGGGCAAGCTCTTGGCATCCGTGGCGATGAGTTCCGCGGGCAGTTCGATACCCTCGCTAGGATCTGTTGATTCCGCCGTGACTTCCGCGGCCGGTTCTTCCGCGAGGGCGCTCGTGCTGACAAGCAGCGCCAGCGCGATGCTGCCGCCGACGATATACGTCGCGCCGACAACCGCCAAGCGCAGCCGGCGGAGCGGCAACAAGTTGGCGATTCCTAACAACGTCAGCAAACTACCCGCCGTGATGAATGCGTTCATATCTCTGCTCCCCAGTGGGGTCTCTCAATCCTTACCAATTAGCTGCGTGTGAGCGGCAGACGGGCCGCGCGGCGCATTTCCGATCTCTGGGCGTTTGTTAGCCAGGGGGCGGAAAGTTGGGCTGCGAGTGAAATCGTCGCGACCAGCATCAAACCCCACGGTTGCGGAAAATGCCAAAACATTTCGAGCACCGCCCCCCAGAGAACGCAAACGCCTGTGGCCCAAATGCTCAGCCGAGTCACGCGGAGGGGATCGACTTGCTTCCACCACCGCAGCACCAAAAAAATCCCGCCAAAATAGGCCAGGTAAACCGGCAGCAGCGGCATCTGTTGGCCGTCGTACAAGCTGCTGGAGTGCGTCGCGCCGGTGACGCTGGGGAAATCCATTGCGTCGTGCATCCGAATCATCAACGTGCTCGCCAAGGCAAACGAAATCGCGCCCAGCGCGAGCCCCACAATCAGCATGGCGAAGCGGCGGCGCACCGCGTCACCGCTCTTGTTCTCGATCGCCTTACCGGCGATGAGGACGGTCCAGGCGCCGAGCGTCGCGGTGCTGGCGAACCAGGCGAACAGCGCGACGTTATCGATTGAACTGCCGAGCGGTTGCGCTCCCGCACCGATGATCATCATCACGACCGTGAGAATGCACGTGGCCAGCGCTGCCATGAGCAGCGAGCCGGTTAGCTCCGCGATCTTCTCGCCAGGCGAGCGACGGCGCAACATGTCGCGGGCCGCATCCTGCCATTTGCGCCGGCGAAATGCATTGCCTGGCAGCGCGCCAGCGGCCGTGCTTTCCAGCGTGCTCGACTCCTGCAAGTCGCTGTGGTGCCAGGCTTGGACCGTCGCCCAAATGCCGTAGTAGACGACGTACAAGATGCCGGCGCCCATGGCCACCGGCACCAACCACGTCGCGTTGAAGAGGAGCGCCACGCCCGCGGCGAGCACCAAGAGCACCTTCAGCGGGGCTCCGAGCGAACTCGTATTCCACCAGCCGGTGACTTGACGAAACGCCCCGCCCAGCGCCGCCGCAATCGGCTCGCGCGCTCCAGGCTCAACAGTCATGTCCGTCGCCTGCGCAGCCGCACTAGCCACGCCTACAGGCCGCGCGCCGACCACTGCGCCGACTCCTGGCCGCGGCGCATTCGCACTGGCGCCTGCACGCGCCGCGCGCCGGTGACTTGCCACGCCGCCGATGATAGGCGGTTGTTCGCGCACGTGACCAAACTTGATCCCTTCACTGCCGACAGGCGTCTCTTCGCCAATGTAAATCACTTGGGGCTTGGAATCCGCGTTGTGCTCGTTGATTTCCAGCACCTCCGCGCGCCGGTCAGGGGGCGATTGGGCGACGCTGGCAACCGCAGGCGGAGCAACCACAGGCGAAGAAGATGCTGGCGAATCCACAACCACTCGGGCGGGATCGTCCCAACCGAGCGCGGCGAGCATTTCGCTCACTTCGTGAAAGCGCTGCTCGGGATCCTTCATCAGCGCCTTGGCAATGACCGCGCGAAACGGTTGGGGCAGCCCGCTGAGATCGGGATCAGCGGTGAGATGCTTCATAATGATCTCTTGGCTGCTCTCCCCATCAAACGGGACGCGCCCGGTGAGCATTTCGTGCAGGACGATCCCCAGCGCGTAGATATCAATCTCGCGGCCATACGACCCGCGGCCGATCTCCGGCGCCATGTAGTGAAACGTGCCAACGCTTTCTGTCTGTCCGCTCCGACGACTGCAAGAGATGAACTTCGAAAGCCCGTAGTCCCCCACCTTCACCGTCGCGTCATCAATAAACAGATTGCCCGGCTTCAAATCGCGATGGACGATGCCGTGCTCGTGTAGATAGGCAACGCCGGACGCCAGTCCGCGAAACCAGGTTTGAATCTCATCCCGCGGGAGCCCGTTGGGGTTGCGATCGATGACATCCTTCAGGCTATCGCCGGCGACGTACTCCATCACCACCCAAGCCTGGCCTTCGTCGTCGTATTTAATGTCGTACAGGGCGACGAGGTTGGGATGCTTGAGATTGAGGCACTGGCTAACACCGCGGATTTCAATATCCAGATTGCGCTGCACGCGCTTGAGCGCAACTTCCTTGCCGGCGTCGGTCGTGGCGAAATAGACATCGCCAAAACCACCCACCCCAATCCCACGCTTGATGGTGTAACCATCGAGCGGGCGTGATCCTGTGGTGTATGCAAACTTCATCGCAGTGCCTCTCGGCGGTGGGGCGGTCGCAACGCCGACGCCATCCGCCTCCCACGGCTCAACCGCCGGGCCGCCTAATGCAGACGACGGTACACGGTCATGCATGGTCATTGTACTCGTCCCCCCGTGGCGACCCGAAAGCCCCCAGGACAAGCCCTTTCCTAAATTCGAGCTCGTGCGCTTACATCGATAAGTGGAGCGTGGCGTGGGTTTGGTTCCCGCCGGTGCGCCACGAAAAGTCTCTCCCTGATTCAGCGATGTCTATTCGCTCGGCGCTCTCCATTCTTGCGGAACCGCGCACAGAAGTGCAAATAAGTCCTCATTGATTTACTCACAATGGGTGGCTTTTGCGCTTCGCTGGCCTGTAAACTTCCTATTTCACCAACTCCAACGAGAACGACAAGCTCTCCCCCTCGACCCGCGAGTTGGGCGCTAACTTGCCGCGCCCTTCCATTACGACCCCGTCAATCGCGATTTGTTCCACGCTGCGGCAGAATAATTCGTTTTCCTGGCGATAAAGGACGACGTCGTTTGCCCAATCGCGGCAAACTACGTGGCTTTGCCAATTGGGGCCCAGTACGCACGACTCCGCCATCAGCAGGATGCCATCACATCCCGGTTGGGTTCGGTGCCGGCTCACCAATTCGAGCCGCGCCGTTAAACTCAGCGGATGCGGTTGGCGGAAACGGAGTTTCACGCCCCGTCCCAGTTCAAATTCGTCTCCATCGGTCAGAAGGTGTTTGCCGACGAGCGGCGCGCCGTGGACGGTAACGGGATGTTCCGCTTCGAGTACATACCCGTCTCCGCTCCGGCGAAGTTTCGCGTGCCGGCGCGAGAGTTCCGCCTGAATCGGCACAGCAATGTTGTTGCCCGGCGCTGCCTGACCGATCCAGATTTCCTCCGCGAGACATACCAAGTAACCGCCAACGGCGTCGATCCACAACAAGAAGCGTGTTCCGGCGGCCGTTTGAGGCGCGCGGGTCGCAACTTCGTCGTGGGATGGCGCGCCCGGCCAATGGATCGTCTGGGCCAAATGCTGCGATTCTGGGACTTTCGCCCCGACCTGCGCCCAGGCCTTTTGACGAGCCTCCCGTGCGAGTCGATACTCCGGCGAGATCGTCAGCAGCCGGTCGGCAATCGCGACCACGCCATTCCAGTCGGCATTTTGCAGCGCATTATGGAGCGCCTCGCTTTGTTGGCGCAGTTCCCCTTGCTGCGTTCGGAGCTCGACTAAACGATCGGCCAGCGAGCGCCACTCGGGGCGCAACGCGACGGCTGCGGCTAAGAGCTCTTCGGCCTCAAGCAGTTTGCCCCGCCGGATGAGGTTCGCAGCCGATTCCGCCCGTCGCACCGCGTCCTGGCTGGCGCGGACCACGTCGTGCGGGACGCAATCCCCTTCCAGAGCTTTGAGCCGGCGCAAGGCAAGTGCGAAGTCGCCGGCCATCAGATGCGGCTCAACACTGACAATCGCCCCCCCGATAAGACGCACGTGCGCCGCTTGCCAGGCTTCGTTCGCCCCGGCCAATTGCCTGGCCTGCGTCAAGTCGTGCCAAGCGCCGGCAAAGTTCCCTTCGTCCGCCCGGCGCATGACGCGGCCCAAATACGCGCTCGCCAGTTGGTGCGCAAACTCCTCCCCCGGCTTATATTGCCGCAATTGATGTTCAGACAACCGCTGCGCAGCTTCATCCAGCCTGCCAACTTCGCAGGCTTGCTGAGCTTCGCGGAGTTGTGTCCGCCAGGCAAGAAACATGCAACACCGTGGATAACGAGCCAACAGTGGTTCGCTCGGCGGTCGAAAACATTAAGCCCACGCCGAGAAAATCCACGGCCCAGAGTTTGCCGCCAAGCGGTAGAAACCGACTCTAGATTTGAGCCGTCCGTAGCCAATCTCGCCACACCTCAAACCGCGATCCCACCCCTTTGAGGACAAATATTAACGCGTTTGCGCAGTGACGATTCACCGTTAACTATTGTGAATACAAGGCTTATGAAAATTCGCCCCGCGCGCGACACAGGCGATCATTAGCGGAAATATCCATTGGTGGGGTTTTGTGCGCATACGCCACACACGGGTGCATCTAATACCCTCGAAATGACTAACTGCGTTGATGAGCTTGGAATCGCGCCGGGTTCGTGGGCTGAAGCCGCACAGCGAGAAGGGCCATGAATGGCCCTCCAGATGAATTGCGCGTGGGCGGTTGCATCACCCGTGCTCAAGCACGGGCCCAATACCCGCCTCGCGGCGGGAAAGGACCGTGAACGGCCCTGAATACCTCACCTCCGATTTCAACCATGAAACCGATCACCATTCCCCCCACCAATAAAGGCGATTATTAGCCCCTCTGCGCACACTCCCCGCCCCCTTCGCCCCGCACGTCTACGCTGACCCCGCTCCTCCTCGTTTTGAATTTCCCACATTTGTATTTCGAATTTGTTTCGGATTTCGATATTCGATATTCGATATTCCTCCTCCTCCGCTCGCCCGCCGGTCCTTACCTAACCTTCCAACTGGCATTTGACCTGGTGTTGGCGTTTCCGCTAAAATCGGAGTGGTGCGTCTCGTTTATGGCCAGGCGCGCTTCCTTCCCCCCCCGTTACTGCTTCGCGTTTGGTCGCGAAGAAGCCTACCTACCCCTTGCTCACGCGTTTCCCCCGTCGCGAGAGCAATGCTGTTTAGAGGTCACCCCCCCATGGCCCGATCCCCCAACTTTCGTCTGCTGTTTGCGCTGGCGTGTGTCGCAGGACTTTTGCCTGGCCTAAGTGCGCTGGGCGCCGAACCAACGCGTGGACAATTGGTTTATGAGCAGAAGTGTGCGAAGTGCCACGGGCGACAGGGCGAAGGGACGGCGGACGAGCATCCCGAGCCGCTCATCGGCGACAAGCCGGTGATCGATCTGACCCGCGTCATCGAGAAGACGATGCCTGACGGGAAGCCGGAGGAGTGCGTCGGCGACGAGGCGAAAGCGGTGGCGGAATACATTTACGACGCTTTTTATTCGCCGGTGGCGCAAGCCAGAAATCGTCCCGCGCGGGTTGAACTTTCGCGCTTAACGGTGCGTCAATATCGCCACGCAACCACAGACCTGCTCGCCGGTTTCCGGGGCAATTCCAAGTTAGGGGACGAACGGGGCCTCGCCGGGCAATACTTCAAGGACCGCCATTTCCGTGATCGCAAAATCGAGCGGCGGGACGCCGTCGTGAAGCTCAAGTTTGGTGCCGGCTCCTCTGCGGAGGAAATCTCGAAGGACGTCGAAGAGTATTCGGCCCGCTGGCAAGGTTCGCTGTTGGCGCCTGACACCGGCGAGTATGAGATCATCGTGCGGACCGAGAACGGCATGCGGTTGTGGCTCAACGACAACGAGCGTCCGCTCATGGATCGCTGGGTGAAGTCCGGCAGCGACACGGAGTTTCGCGAGTCGATCTGGCTCTTAGGCGGGCGTGTTTATCCGCTCAAGCTGGAATTTTTCAAGTCCAAGGGAGAGCAGACAGGCTCCATTGAACTAGCCTGGAAGCGCCCGCACCACACGGACGAAACAATCGCGACGCGGTTCCTGTCGCCGCAAAACAATCCCGAACTGTTCCTCGTCACGACGCCGTTCCCGCCGGACGATCGCAGCGTTGGCTACGAGCGGGGAACGTCGGTTTCCAAGGCGTGGGACGCCGCGACCACCGACGGCGCGATTCAAGTGGCCGCGTTCGTCGGTGAGCATCTGTCGCAACTCGCAGGCGCCAAGCCTGGCGAGGCGGATCGCGAGAAGAAATGCCGCGAGTTCTGCCGCAAGTTTGTCGAGCGCGCGTTTCGCCATCCGCTCACCGACGAGCAGCAAGCGCTCTATATCAACAAGCAGTTCGAGCGCGCCCCAGATGCAGAAACGGCGGTCAAGCGAGTCGTCCTGCTGACCTTGAAATCGCCCCGGTTTTTGTATCACGAAGTCGATGGGGCCGCGAACAATCCCTACCACGTCGCCACGCGACTCTCGTTTGGCTTGTGGGATTCCTTGCCGGATGACGAACTCCTGCGCGCCGCCGCCGCCGGCGAACTGGCCACGCGCGAGCAAGTCACGCGGCAAGCACAGCGGATGACCACAGACCTCCGCGCCCGCGCGAAGCTCGGCGTCTTCTTTGAACAGTGGTTGCGGCTTGACCATTTGATCGACCTCTCGAAAGATCCAGAACAATTTGGCAAGTTCACGCCGGAGATCATTTCCGACTTGCGAACTTCGCTGGAACTGTTGATCGATGAAGTGCTCACGAGCTCGGACGCGGATTTTCGTCGGTTGCTCACGACGGATCAGTTCTACGTGAACGCGCGTCTGGCGGAGTTCTATGGCGTCACTGCCGCGGACGCAGGTGACGTGACGTACGCCACGGTGCGTTTTGAACCTGAGGCCCGCGCCGGCGTGTTGACGCATCCCTACCTCATGGCCGGCTTCTCCTACACCGCGACCTCGTCTCCCATTCACCGCGGCGTGTTTGTCGCCCGCAGCGTCTTGGGGCGAGCGCTGAAGTCGCCGCCGGTGGCCGCCGCGCCGCTCGCGCCCGACCTGCATCCCGGCCTGACGACGCGCGATCGCATCGCCTTGCAAACGCAGGAAGAGTTGTGCCAATCATGCCATCGACTGATTAATCCGCTCGGCTTTTCGTTTGAACACTTCGATGCCGTGGGCCGCTACCGCGGCGAAGAAAAAGGGAAGTCGATCGACGCCCACGGTTCGTACCTCACCCGCACCGGCGAGACGCATGAGTTCAACGGCGCGCGCGAGATGGCGGAATTCTTAGCATCCAGCGAGGAAGTCCACACTGCCTTGGTCGAACAGATGTTCCACTTCCTGGTGAAGCAACCGATTCGCGCCTATGGGCCGGACATCTCGCCCAAACTAACCAGGTCGTTCGTTGAGCAGAACTTCAACCTCCGGCAACTCACGGTCGATATCATGGCGGCGTCCGCGCTTCCAAACGTGGCCGCAAAGCCGTAGAATCAAAATCAGTTTTATAGGAGCCAGAACATGAATCAGACACGTAGCCGGCGCAAATTCCTGCGCGACTTAGGCGTGGGTGCTTTGTCGCTGCCGTTTGTGTTGAACTTGCCCAGCCTGGGATTTGCGAATCAAGCGGCGCGCAAGCAGCGGCTGGTCGTGATCTTCAGCCCCAACGGCGTTGTGCCCACGGCGTTCTGGCCAGATGCAGCCGGGGCCGATTTCAAGCTCAAAGCCAGCCTGACGCCGCTCGAACCGTTCCGCGAGCGCACGCTCATCGTCCACGGGCTATGCGACAAGGTTCGCGGCGATGGCGACAACCACATGCGCGGCATGGGTTGCTTGTTGACCGGCACGGAACTCTTCCCCGGCAATATCCAAGGGGGTTCGCACACGCCGGCCGGTTGGTCGAGCGGGCTATCGATCGATCAAGAGATCAAGAATTACCTGCAACAGAACGAAGCGACGCGCACGCGGTTCGGCTCGCTCGAGTTCGGCGTCATGGTGCCCGATCGCGCGGATACCTGGACGCGGATGGTATACACCGGCCCCAACAAGCCGGTCGCGCCCATCGACGATCCGTACCAAATGTTCAATAAGCTCTATGGCCGCGCCAAGGACCAAGGGCATCTTAAGAGCGTGCTCGATGACCTTCAGGCGGACTTCGCCAAGCTGGAAACCGTCGTCAGCGCGGAAGATAAGCAACTGCTCGAAGATCATGCGGCCTTTGTGCGCGAGATGGAACTGGAGTTAGCCGCGCCCCGCGATAACGAACTCGCCCATGCGGAGCCGCAACTCGATCCCGGCGTGAAGGAAGAGAACGACAACATGCCGCGGCTGAGCAAGATGCAGATCGATTTGATGGTCAACAGTTTCGCCGCCGACTTCGCCCGCATCGCCACGCTGCAAATCACCAACTCCGTCGGCGGCGCGAAGATGCGCTGGCTAGGGATTGACGAGGGGCACCACGAACTCTCGCACGAGCCGGACAGCAACGAGTCCGCGCAAGATAAACTCACGAGGATCAACAAGTGGTACTGCGAGCAAATGGCCTACCTGGCCAATCGCCTGGCCGAAACGCCGGAGCCTGGCGGCGACGGGAGTTTGCTCGATAACACGCTGATTGTGTGGACCAACGAACTGGGCAAAGGCAATTCGCACACGCTCGACAACATCCCGTTTGTCATGGTCGGCGGCGGGCTGGATTTCAAGATGGGCCGCGCGCTCAACCTGAAGAACATCCCCCACAACCGGCTCTTGCTATCGTTCGCCCACGGCTTCGGCCATCGGATCGAGCGGTTCGGCAATCCCGATTTCTGCGGCGGCGGCCCGATTTCGGAATTGACGTAACGCGCGACGCAGCCCTTCGCCACCAGCCCGAAGCGAGCAGGTGTGCACGTTCGCACACAGTTAAGCGGTAGAAATCGAGCGCTGGAAATCGTGCGGTCGGATCGCCGTCCGGCGCACGATTGGCCCTCTAAATGCGGTCCCTTGTCTTGGCCGTAGAATCGGCGAAAATGGCATCTCCGGCACGCGGCGGCTAGCGGACCGGAAGCGAGTTCGTGATACTCGGCTAGCATCCGCGAGCGGCACTTCAGCGCAGCCTAGAATTGCAGACCGGCGATGCTTCCGGCGCGGCGCTCGACACCCAATTTCAACTCTCACGCCTTTGCAGGACCAGCCTCTTTCTATGGCACTCCAGGTTTATATCAGCGGCAAGCTGTTCGATAAGGAAGACGCCAAGATCAGCGTCTACGACCATGGCCTGTTGTATGGCGATGGCGTGTTCGAGGGACTGCGCAGCTACAACGGCAAAGTCTTTCGCATGGCGGAGCATCTCGATCGCCTTTGGAAATCAGCGCGGGCGATCTGCCTTGAAATTCCGCTCGGGCAGGCAGCGCTCGCTCAAGCGGTGAATGAGACGCTCGCCGCTAACAACATCAAGGACGGCTACGTGCGGCTGATCGTGACCCGCGGCGCCGGCGCTTTGGGGCTTGATCCCAACCGCACGTCCCACCCGCAAGTCATCATCATTGCCGACCACATTTCGCTCTATCCGCAGGAAATGTACGAGCATGGCCTGGAGATCATCACCGCCAGCACGATCCGCAATCATCCACAAGCGCTCAGCCCGCGCATCAAGTCGCTCAACTACCTCAACAACATCATGGCCAAGATCGAGGGGTTACAAGCCGGTTGCCAGGAAGCGTTGATGATGAACCATAAAGGCGAAGTGGCCGAGTGCACCGGCGACAACATCTTCATCGTGCAGCGCGGCGCGCTGCTGACGCCGCCGCTGGACGCTGGCATTTTGGAAGGGATCACCCGCGACGCCGTCTTGCAACTAGCGGCCGCCGCGGGAATTTCCACGGCCGAACGAACGCTCATCCGCCACGATGTCTACACGGCCGACGAAGTCTTTTTGACCGGCAGCGCGGCGGAAGTGATTCCCGTGGTGAAGATCGATAGCCGCAAAATCGGCGACGGCAAGCCGGGTCCGATCACGCGCGACTTGACCGCCCGCTTTCACGAGTTGACGCGCCAGTAGTTTCCCGTTTTTCGCGACCGCGCTGGAAAGTGAACAATCCCCGATGAAACACGTCACCCTGCTCCTTCTGCTCGCGCTGCTCGCACTTGCGCGGCCGACGTTCGCCCAAGAGTCTGGCACTGAGAAGTCTGCGCGCGAAGACGCGCCGCCGGCACTCCAGGAATATCAAGGTCGCCGGATTGCGCAAACGATGCACTGGCTAGGAGCTGAGTGGCTTATCCGCAACGAGCGCGAACGCGAGGAGCGTTGCTCGTTGATGCTCACGTCACTCGGCGTTAAGCCAGGGATGACGGTCTGCGACATGGGTTGCGGCAACGGCTTCTATACCTTGCAACTCGCCAAAATGGTGGGCGAAAAGGGGCGGGTCTATGCCGTGGATATTCAACCCGAAATGCTCAAACTCCTCCAACAGCGGGCGGATAAGGCCGGGCTCAAAAACATTGTGCCCGTCCAGGGAGAGCTGTGGGATCCCAAACTGCCGCCTGGCAAAATCGATTTGATCCTCCTGGTCGATGTCTATCACGAGTTTTCGCATCCGGTGCAGATGCTCGCGGGGATGCGCGCGGCACTGGCCCCCGGCGGAAACGCGGTGCTCGTCGAATATCGGGGGGAAGACCCGGAAGTTCCCATTAAGCCGTTGCACAAAATGACCAAGGACCAGATTAAGATGGAATGGCTTCCCAACGGGTTCAAACTCGCCAAGGAGTTCGACAAACTCCCCTGGCAGCATATGATGTGGTTTGAGAAAGACGAACCAAAATAACGCGACCTCTCCTTTGGCCTGGCTGCTCAGGCTTTCCTTTCAGGGTGATTTATGCTGATCCGAGTCCATAGCGACAGTCACGTGCAAGCTACCGAGAAACTCACAAGCGAAATTGAAAGCAATCTGCAACACGCGTTCGCGCGCTACGCGGATCGCCTCACGCGGATCGAGGTCTTTTTGAGCGACACGAACGCCCATAAAGGGGGCGTGGATAAGAAGTGCGTACTGGAAACGCGGCCGGCGGGGCGGCAACCAATCGCGGTGAGCCACGAAGGCGAGCGTTTGAACGAAGCAATCGACGGCGCGATCGATCGCATGCTCCGCGCGCTGGAGAACTCGCTTGGCAAGCAGGCCGATCACAAAGGCCGGCCGTCGATGAGTGGCGATCAACAGCACGGTGAGACATAGCACCGTGAGTAACCGGCGGCGCAAGTTGCCGCCGCGGTTGCCAATAGTCGCCAGCATCGCGCCACGAGCGCGATGCCGCGCGTGGAACGTGAGAGAGCTACTCAGGCTACATTTCGTTAGGTTCGCCAATGATTCTCGATCGCTTGTCCACCGCCGAGGTGTATCGCCCCCTGTCGCCTCGCTTGTGGCAGGGGTTCGAGTTCTTGCGGGAGACGAACCTGGAATCGCTGGAACTGGGCCGGCACGAGGTCGATGGAGAGCAGTTGATCGCGATTGTCGAGGAGTACACCGCCAGGCCGGAGCACGACTGCAAGTTCGAGGCGCATCGGAAGTATGTTGATATTCAGTGCGTGGTGCGGGGCTGCGAACGAATCGGCTGGGGACCGCTCGCGTCCATGCAGGAGACCATCGCCTATAGCGCGGAGCGGGACGTCGCTTTCTATACCGGCCAAGGGGACTGGCTGACGCTCGCGGCGGGCATGTTCGCGGTCTTCTTTCCGCAAGACGTTCATCGTCCCGGCGCCCAGGCCGGTCCGCCTACCGTGGTGAAGAAGGTCGTGATGAAAGTGGCGCTGCAGTGCTAGCAACTGGCTGCTTCGCGCGCTAGTCGCGCAATTTGGCTGCAACTCATAACCGTCACCAGCCGATTAATCCCTACAACACGATTATGTTGCGCTCGTTCACCGCGCGAACGCAACACCCGCAAGTTTTCAAGTTTTGGGAAGTGGAGTGCCAAGCTCCCGCCGCCCCGCGACTGTAGGGGGGACGAACGCCGGGCCGAGGCGCGCTTGCGCCGCGGCAAACGCCACTGGTCTGGTGAGACTGGGAAGGCGGGCTAGTAGGTTGAACCCGAGCCAGAATATCTGAACTTGGAAATGTGGTCTCCCAACGATCCTCGGGGGAGGATCAAGGAGTCAAACCTTCCATGCTCGCACTGCGCGCTAAGTCTTTTTTTCCCGCCGCGCGTCGCCGTCTGGCGATCGCGCTGCTGGGCTGTGCTGGATTTGCCCCAGCCGCTTTCGCGGAACCGTTGTCCCCTTCGCCCGACGCGGCGCAGGCCACGATTAGCGATCGTCCTGACGATCGCCTGCACACGGTTCCCGTGACGGACCTGCAAGCCCAGCCAGAACCAGAACCCGTTCCCAACGAAAACCTGCCGGAGATTCCAGAAACGTTCGTCCCCGGACGGCCCAGCATCTTCCCCGCCAATCCGCTGCCTGAGGATGTCGCTGTGACGCCGACGCGCACCGAAACGCGCATTGGCTCAACGGGAACGTCCCTCACGGTGAATACGCAAGAGGAGATTCGCCGCACCGGCCAGGTCTCCGTGGCGGAGGTCTTGCGCGGCAAGGTGGGTCTTGATATCGTGCGCAGCGGCGGTCCCGGCGGGCAAACGGCGCTCTTCATTCGCGGCGCGAACTCGCAACAAACGAAAGTGCTGCTCGACGGCCTCCCGCTCAACGATCCCAGCGGTGCGTCGCGCGCGTTCGACTTCTCCACCCTCGACGTGACCGGCATCGAGCGGATCGAAGTCTTGCGCGGCCCGCAAAGCTTGCTCTACGGCAGCGACGCGATCGGCGGCGTCGTGAATATCATCACCCAGCGCGGGGATGGTCCGCCGCAAGCCCGCGTGAGTGGGCTGGGGGGCAACTTCGGCACGGGGCGGATTGCGGCTAGCGTCAGCGGCGGCGACGACCTCAAGTATTACTCCGTCGCCGGCAGCTACCTCTCGACCGATGGCATCTCCGCCGCGAGCTCGCTCAACGGCAACACCGAGACCGACCACTTCAAGAACGGCACCGCGACCGGCCGCTTTGGCCTCACTCCGTCGGAAAACGTCAACATCGACTACGTCTTTCGTTACACCGATTCCGATGCCGGCCTCGATGGCTTTGACATCAACACGTTTCAATTCCAGGACGAACTCAACGCCTTTTTGCTGCAAGAGAACTTCTACAATCGGATTCAAATGCAGTCGCTGTTCCTCGATGGCGGCGTCGAGCAAATCATCGCGTTTGGCCTCGCGGATTATCAGCGCCGCGATACGTCGCTGAACGCCTTCACGCCAAGATTCAACGGCCAGGCGCGCACGCTTGACTATCAACTGAACTTTCTGCTCACGGAGTACAACACCTTCACTGCTGGGGCGCAATACTATTCCGAGGAGTTCACGTCGACCAACGACCCCCACACCGCGCAAAACTACACCGGCGTCTTCGTGCAGGACCAGTGGAGCATCTTCGAGAACTGGTACGTAAGCGCCGGCGCGCGGTGGGACGATCATAGCCGCGCCGGGCGGGCGGAAACCTATCGTTGCACCACGCTCTACACCATCGTGCCGACCAACTTCGATGTGCACGCCAGCATCGGCACCGGCTTCCGCGCTCCGGCCCTCGCGGAGTTCGCGTTTTCGAGCGGTATCTTGCAGCCGGAAATCAGCAAAGGCTGGGACATCGGCGCGACGCAGCGCCTGTTGGATAACCGCCTCACGGTCGACGCGACCTACTTTCGCAACGACTTCAACAACCTGATCGACTTCAACTTCAACACGTTTCTCCTGGAAAACATCGGCCGCGCCCGCACCTCCGGCTTGGAACTCACTAGCAACTGGCAGGCGACCGAGTCCACGAACCTCTACGCCAACTACACACTGACCGACACGCTCAATCTGGAAACCGGCACGGAGCTGTTCCGTCGCCCGCACGACAAGGCGACGGTCGGCTTCAATCAATCCTTTCTCGGCGGTCAGGCGCGGCTGGGAGGGCAGATGCTGTATGTCGGTCAGCGCCTTGATAGCGGCAGCAAAACGCTCGATCGCTACACGATCGTGAACTTCAACGGAGCTTACACGCTCACGCCGCGGGCGGAACTGTTTGGCCGCATCGACAACGCCTTTAACGAACGCTATGTCGAAGTCGCCAACTACGGCACGCCGGGCATCGGCGGCTTCGCCGGCTTGAATATCATCTGGTAATTCATGTCACGCAGAGGGAACCGGCCATGTATTGTTCGCATTGCGGCGCCGAGGGCGCGCACAATTTCTGCTCGCAGTGCGGGCGACCACTCACCGGCGACATCGTTTCGGCCGAAGTGATCGAAGACTGGCGGGAAGAAGTTCGTTATGCCGTGCTGCTGCACTTTGGCGAAGTCCGCGACCAGATCGCCGCGGCCGCCGCGCAAGCCAGGCAGGGAATGACCGGCGAGCAATTCCTCGAACTGGCCGACAAAGCGTTCGTGCCGCTGGGAGGCATCTCATTGGTCACGGTCAGCAGTCTCGTCGTGCCGCTCTACGCGCGGCTGGGTATTCAAACCGGCAAACAGCGCGTCGCCGAAACCACCGCCCCCATCGGCCAGGTGATCGTGACGGCCGTCTGCTCGCTGGCCAAATTCGGCCGCGAGCTCAAACGCGTCCAGCAAGCCCACGACGGCTGCGTCCTGCAAGCCACGCTCCCTTCCGATTGGCGCTCCTTCGCCGGCGAACTCGTCATCACCATCGAGCACGCGCCGCGAGACAACCACGTCGTCACCCGCATCCAGGCCCACGCCAAAATCCCCGGCCAATGGTACGACTGGGGCAAAAGCAACCAATGCCTGAACCAACTGTTCGCCGACGTGCAGGGACTAGCCGGAGGCGAACTACGCGCGAGTGCGTAGGCGCAATAATGACATTTCGAGTCATCTTACTCCCGCGCGCCGCAGCGGACATTGAAGCAAACGCCCACTGGTGGGCCAACACGACCCCATCGGGCTCGTCCCGATGGTGAGTAAGTTGGCGAGCTAACAGCCAGGCGCACCAACATCACGACCCCATCGGGCTAAAAGCTTGCCGGAACACCAGGAGTTATTGAATGTCTGCCATGGAAGCGATGCGAGACTTACTCGCACCGGCGGCGATGATTTCCGCCAATGGCTTGATTTGCCTGGCGCTCTTCAATCGGTTAACCGCCGTCATCAACCGGTTGCGCATGTTCAGCAAGGAACGGTTCGACGTCCAAACAACGTTGCTCGACGATCTGGCGAACCATGAGCGGATTCATGCCACGGATCCACTGTTGCGACGCTTGGACAACCTCAAGCGGCAATGCCGGCTCATCACGCGCCGCGCGCACTGGCTGCGCGACGCGCTGGCCTGCATGTTGCTCGGCACGATGGGAATGTTGGCCAGTTCCCTCGTCCTCGGTCTGACACACCTCTGGCCTGTGATCGAAAGCACCGGGCTGGGGCTGTTTGTCGCAGGCATGGTTTGCATGTTGCTCGGCGTCTCGTTCGCGCTGCTCGAACTGGTGACTTCGTTGCGATCGCTGGAGATCGAAAGCGAAAGTTTTCAGCATTTTCCCGAGTCAGCCAGCGACGCATTGCAGGAACTCGAAGCAAACTTCGCGAGCCCGCCTGCGAAGGTGCGCGTGGCGCCGCGCCGCACGCGCCCGGTCGTCGCAGTGGATTGCCTCGTGCCGCCGTTGCCCGATCTCAACGCCTCGGTGGCGACCCCTATTTCAACGCCTTGAGCAGTTTCACCGCTGCGTCCACGAGCATTTCACCCCCGCCTGGCTCGACGCGCGAGTTCACCGTTTCATAACTCCCCTCGGCGAACGCTTTCCGCGTGGGAACGTAGCCCGGCGTATCGTTGCAAAGCTCGATCACGATCGTGTTCTTAAACGGCGATTGCGCTTGGATCGCCAAACCAAGCTCGACGAAGATCTCGCCGGGGAGGCCCACGAGCGCGACATCATCGCTCAGACGAAACGCCTGAACTTCGAGCGGGAGCTTGTCTTTGGGAAGCGACTGCAAGGCGACAATCTTATACGTCTCGACCTGTTCGAGGAACGAGAGTTCGCGCGTGCCGATCTTCGCCATGTTCACGCGAGCCTTGGCGATTTCGTTAGCGGGATAGTGCTGCAACGGGCATTCGACGACCGCTTGCTTCACCGCTAGTGACGTGGGAACTTCACCGGCGGATTTCCTAATCGCGTCGCCAGCGGCTTGCAGCAGTTTCGCCCCAATTTCCGCGGCCATCTCTTGCCCCTTCGGCTGGTCGTCGCGGGTGACGTCGATGTGGTTGATGTCGCCACAGGTTCCAGCTCCAAAGACCGAGATGGCGTCACCGGCGGCCTGCGCCAGATAGTGCGGATAGTCGCCGGAATACTCGGTGCCGCCGACGGTATCCAGATGCAACGCAAACACCGTGAGCATGCCGATCGCGCGGCCGGTCTTGGCGTTTTCAAACTCCAGGCAATGCACCAGCGGATCGATCGGCCCGGCGACGCGGACGATGTCGGGATTCTTACGCCCAGGATTGAACCGCACGCTGCCATCTTTCATGTGAAAGCGGCGATTGAACGACACCCCTTGAAGTTCCGCCACGCCCGGCGTCAGCGTGGCAGGCTGCAGTTTCTGCTGCGCCTCGGTAATCGCGGCGACGAGTTGTTGCGTCAAAAACGCTGGGTAATCGACTTTCTCCGCCGGATCGCTGCCGTGCCGGGCTACCGCTTGTTCATGGAAATAATCCCGCAGCGCGCCGAAATAGAGCGGCCCCGTGTGCGAATGCGTAGCGGCGATGAGGATGTGTTCGCGAGGAATCTTCGTCTTCTCGCTCGCCGCCTGACGCGCGGCGTCCGTCACGGCGCGCGACATGCCCACAAGGTCGCAAAACACAAGCGCCGCTTGCTCGTCTCCTTGCCGGAGCACAATCGCCTTCGCATACAGCGGATCGTTGGCGCCGGTGCTCAAGCGTTCGTAGAAGTAACCGCTCATGCGATAACCGACCGGCGGCGTGATGTCGGCTTGAGCGATGGCGACATTCAACGGTTCGGCCGCCATGCTGAAATTAGCGCTGAGCATCAGTGCCGCGCTGAACAGGTAAATGGCATTACGCATTGGTAGGCTCCCTGGATTGCAAAGTTTGACGTTCCCCTCCGCCTACGCCCACGGCGCAAGGCAGTCGGCAACCGACGATAATACCTCTCCGCAAGCTCGCCGATGGCACTCACTCGCGGCTCGATGCAACGACAGGATGTATCACACTTCCTGCCCCATTTCCCGCATCAGCATCTTCATATCTTCCCACACCTCTCGCTTCGCGGCCGGGTTGCGGAGCAAGTACGCGGGGTGATAGGTCACGACGGCTTTGGCTTTACCATACGAGTGAAACTCGCCGCGAAGTTTGCCGATCGCTTGCGTCGTGTCCAGCAGTGCGTGCGCGGCGGTCGCGCCAAGGCAGACGATATACTGGGGGCGGACGATTTCGAGTTGCCGCTCGAAGTAGCCGCGGCAGTTGCTCACTTCGACATCTTCCGGCCGGCGATTCCCCGGCGGGCGGCATTTGATCACGTTGAGGATGTAAAGCTCCTCGCGCTGCCAACCGCAGGCTTCAATGATCTTGTTCAGCAGTTGCCCGGCCTTGCCTACGAACGGCTCCCCTTGAGCGTCCTCATCGCCGCCTGGAGCTTCGCCCAAGAAACAGACCTTGGCTTGCGGGTTGCCCACGCCAAATACCGTTTGCGTGCGCGTCGCGGCGAGTTCAGGGCACCGCGTGCAGTTTTCAACTTCACAGCGAATCACGGCCAGCGCTGTTTCTCTATCTGCTTTGGATCGGGGCGTCGCGCCGCGCGGCATGGCTTCATCCTGGGGCAAGGGGCGCTCGGGGGGAGATTCGGTCGTCGTGGCAGCGAGAGGAACCGATGTTGGCGGCACGCTACTGGAGTCCGCTTCCGTTACGACATCTAACGCCAGCGGCGCTCGCCGCGGCAGTTGCTCGACACCGGCCCGCTGCAAGCTCTCCAGCCGTTGACGCACCAGGCGACGCACGGAAGCGGCGGCATTCGAAGCGGTGGTATTCATAGTTCGGAAATTCTCACAGGCCAGAAACTTGCAACAACCTTAGCCACCTGTATTGTCTGCAAACGACATCGCTTGCAAACTACCCGATGGCGCACAAACTCGCTAGGTGGCGCTCGCGCAGGGATGGCCGCGCAGGCAGGTCGCATTTGCATGCGCAATGCCGCATTGCTCGCATCGGGGCGTCCGGAAAACGACGTTCTGGATCCCTTCCAGTTTGTTTTGGCTGGATGGCGAACTAGATGGTGTGCTGCAAGGCGGATGGGGTCGTCGCCACGGCGGCGTGAAACTTACTTCACGCCGCCTGGTGACACTTAAAACATATCGGCCGGGGTGCAATCTACACTTCCTTGGGCACCACGTACGGCGCGCGATAGTCGCGGGTCAGCAGTTTGTCCGCTTCCGCATCGCCGACGAACTTCTCCGCCGCCGGATCGAACTTCAGCGTCCGTCCCAGGCGATACTCCGTCTCGGAGAGGTTCACGCCAGCCGCTTTGACATTCTCGCGAATCGTCTCGAACGACTCCACGACCTGCTTGTTGTCCCCCAGCGACTTGCTCTGCTGGCTAAACGGAACTTCCTTGCCTAGTCGGTACGAGATGTTCCCCAAATGACAGAGCGCCGCCGAGTAATGCGCCACCTCGGCGTTGCAGTTGTTGTCCTCCGGTTTCCGCGAGCGCACGGCATTAACCCACGCACCAAACGGCCCGCCGGGAGCGACATGCACATCGCCTTCCACCTTCAGCCCCTCGGGTTCTCCCTTGTGCGGGAAGAACTTGTCGTCCTTGATGACGCCGTCGGTTGTATAGAACTCGTTGGTGATCTTCGCCGGCCAGGCTTTGTCCTTGCCAACGAGTCCGCGCGTCTCAAAGAGGAGCGTGACATCGCCAAACTTGTAAACCGACATCAAAGTGTTGGGGGTTTGGCCTTGATCTTCATACGCAAACCGGCCGCCGAGCGACCAGACTTCCGTGGGCAGCGTGCCGTCCTTGATGCCCCAGCGCGCGATATCCATTTCGTGCACCCCTTGGTTGCCGATATCGCCGTTGCCGGTGTCCCAGAACCAGTGCCAGTTGTAATGCACCAGGTTGCGATGGAACGGCTGCTGCGGCGCGGGGCCCAGCCAAATATCCCAGTTGAGCGTCTCCGGCGGCGCCTCCGGTTCTTTAAAGCCAATGCTCCAGCGCGGTTTGGCGCAATAGCCTTTGCTGACCAGGAGCTTACCGTACTTCTCGCTTTGCACGGCGGCGATCATTTTCGCCTTGCCGCTGCTGCTGCGATTTTGCGTGCCATGCTGCACCACGCGGTTGTACTTCTTCGCGGCTTCCACGCACTGCCGCCCTTCAAACACGTTGTGGCTGATCGGCTTCTCGACATACACATCCTTGCCTGCCTGACAGGCCCAGATGGTAATCAGCGAATGCCAGTGGTTGGGGGTCGCGACGGTCACAGCGTCGAGATTCTTGTCATCGAGAGCCTGGCGAATGTCTTGAATCGCGGTGGGCCGATTGCCGCCCCGCTTTTCCACATCGACCGAGCGCCGCTCGTGCAGGTTGATATCGGGGTCGATCAGATAGGTGACTTGCACGCCTTCACGGCCGGCGAGTTCACTGAGATGCGCGCCGCCGCGCCCGTTGATGCCGGCAATGCCGACACGCAGCACGTCATTGGCCCCGCGCACTTGACCGGAGGACTTGGTGCCCGCGATGGTGAACAGCGAAAACGCGGTACTGGCGGCCGCCGTGGTTTGCAAAAAGTTACGGCGAGAGAGTCGCTGCATGGCTGGACTCCTGAAAAGGTGGGAAGGTAGAAACTCGCCCCCCATTACAACACGTTCGCCGCCGCGCGTCCACCAAAAATCCGCCCCACAATCCCGCCCACTCCCGCATACCCATCCACCGCCATCCTCCGCGCGCTCATCGATCAGCCATTCCCGGCCAACGCCAGCCAGAAACCCGCCAACAGAACAGCACAATTCATTCCCTCACGCGCGACACCGCCATGCCGCAACTTCGCTCCCCCGCTCTCCTTAAAAAGCCCAAACCCGCCCCGCCATCACTCCGCGCCCCACCGCCCCGCAAACGGCCAATCGCGATTGTCCGCGAACACGATTTGTAGATACTTCGGCCGCAAGAGTACAATCATGCGTGTCCTTTTTGTTGTCCGGGTTCCTTCATCATCGTATTTGAGGTTGCAATGAAACAACGACGATCCAACTTGATGCCGGTTGTAATAACGGCACTTGTGCTGTGCCCGGCGTTGTATGTCGGAAGTTATTTCGCGCTTGTGGGGCGCAATGAACTTGCGCGAGACACCGATGCATACTGGGTAAAATACCGGATTGGCGGATATGCCGCAAAATCATTTTTTGCTCCACTTCACCGAGTAGATCGCCGTATCCGGCGTGACTATTGGGAGCCACCGAGGTATTTTGAAGTCGAGCTAAGCGCATTTGGTGAAGAAGTTAAATCTCTCGCACCAGGTGATTCCAAGTGAGCGGCGGGGCGGCACAGTCGGCGATGCCGAGGTGTGCCACTGGCTTGCCAGTGCTGAATCGCGGGTAGGCGGGCCACTTTGTTGATTGCCGAATGGCAACAGGCTTCCCCGGCCATACCAATCGAACGCAACATCTTGAGCAACCTCAGCTATCGAGAGACAAAAAGGACAGGCATAATTTATTGACAACTGGCCGTCGCATTCGCTACATTCGGCCGTTGTCGATTTCGTTGCACTTCAATGCCTCGCTTCGCGCGGGGCGGGGGAGAACTGCGCTATGACTATCGCTCGCAAGCTGCTCGTTGATCCGCGGGTGACTCGCTATTACCTCTGCATCCCGCGGTGCGTGCGGCGGGCATACAATTATGCCTGTTTCCATTCGTTCTAAAGCCAGGAGAAGTTGTTCGCGAAAACACTTCTCTGACTCTCGCGGCGCCGCGTTGTGGCTTAGGCGAATCTTTCGAGTGGCACGCCGCCACATGTCCCACAGCAGCCTTGCGCATGAACATACTGCATGTCGCAACGGGGGCAGTAGGAGTGCGCGTCCTCGACCTTTGCCGGAGGCGCAATCAGGCTCACCACCGACTCCCCGGAATCGGCAATGGTTCGTTCCAAAGCCGAGAGGAGTTGTTCGCGGAACCACTTCTCCGTCGCCTGCGGTGCTGCATCGTGATCGGGACAGTTGGGAAGCAACGGCTGATGAACATCCCGAATAACGCGCCGTGCAAAGTTCCGGTAGCGTTCGCCGGTACACATCACGGCGGCGATGGCGAGTGGATGCAAGTCGGCCAGGAAATCTCTGGCAAGCCGATCCGGCAGCCACATGGCGGCGGCGGGAGAGTAGATCAGCAACCATGTGCGATCCATAACGGCGTCGACCGACGGTGCGACACTTCTTAGTTGGGCGACGGCTCGCCGGTACGCGAAGACGGCGCCTATCCATAAGCACACAAATAGCATGAGCGCCCCCCAGCCAGCGATCACCGTAACGACGTCGCGCGGCGCAATCCACAGTAGCACTGGCGTCGCTACAAAAGCAATCAGCCACATGCCCCAGGAAATCAGCGAAGGCAAGCGAAGCGCCCGCTTGAGATGTCCTAGTCGCTCGGTGACTGCGAGCAGCGACGTCGTGTCGCGCAGTACGGACTGGATTGTTTCGGTTCGCTGCGCGTCTGTCTGGTCTGGCAGCGATTGCATCACGTCACAGATTCGACGCGCGACGTGTGGCGAGCAGACTTCGACGAACAGATCGCCGTTGACCGAAACGCGAAGCCCCTCGGACGCGACGGAATGGAGTTCCGTCCACGGAATAAACATTTCGGTTTGGTCGGGACGTTGCGGTCCTCCGAGCGACGTTGCGACGTAAGCGAATGCTCCCTCTTGAGATAGAGACACCGGCCATTGTTGAGAGATCATGCCAACGTTCGCAGGCATCAGGCCCATCAAGCAAAATCCGCCCTGTTCGTTGGGAAACAAGCTTCCCATGTACAGACGGGCATAGCGAGCCCAAAGGCTCGCCCGAAAAAGTACGGCGCCACTGGGAACCCAGACAATCCCTTCGATCACATAGAGGACAACCAGGACCAACAAGAGACCGGTACGATCATCCAACGCCCAAGTCATTGGCGAACACTCGCTATTTGCTCGTCGACGACCCGCTCATAAAGAGCGTACGTTTCAACCACGCGAAAAAGGCGACGAATCCCACCGCGACGAGTTTCCAAGTCTTCAAAATGAGCGCTCCGAGCTTGGCCAGTAAGCCGGTCTTTGCCGCGACGGCTGCCCCGCCGCCCAAGATTAGCGCTCCTAAGCCGAATGCGGCCACTCGATCTCCTTTTCGCCATTCCGCATACGTTTGTCCAGGCTTAAAGCGGAAGCCGGTGAGAATTCCCTTGACTACAGGAATGGTCGATTCAAAGGCCTCGGGAGAGTCAATCAGCTTGACTGACATCACACCGCCACGTCCGAGAATGCGCGTGTCGTAGTTCACGCCATCCTCGTTCACGGAGCCTTCGTCGCTTCGTGCCCTTATCGCCCAGACGAGATTATGAGTGAGCGCATCATAAGCCGGTTTGTGCTCCCAGCCAACGATATGGAGCTCACTCCAGCCGTGCTGTCTCCGATAGACATTTCCCTGTTCCGTACCTTGTTGCAACGAGCGCAATAGCGCATCCGCATCGAGGTTATCCTTTTCGTCATCAGGTACATATCCAATGTCACTGTAGCTGAAGCTCAAGGCCCATCTTACTTCGTCGGGAACGAGAACGCCGACAGATTGTTCATCGGGCGGGTTCTGATTGAGTTCATCCCAAAGCCGCGCACCCTCCCGATCCGTGAACCGGTAGCCGCGAGGAACCTCAATTTCCGCAATCGTAACCAAATTGACAGTGCAGGGACCGTCCTG
>CAUJKE010000378.1 GCA_963205385.1 Planctomycetota bacterium
AGCCCAGCAACGTAATTCGCTCCCACTCAAACTTGAGTTTCGGAGAGATTTACCCCGCCGCCGCTTCAATTCCCAAAGATTCACCCTCGCCGCGCACCACAACCCCGATGCTAGCACTGCATCAAATCAACAGCCCGCGAGGCGGATGGGGTCGTGGTCTTGTGGTTGGCGTGAAAGTCGTAAAGTTATGGATCGCTTTGCCTCGAGGTGTTGTCGGCGAGATCCCTACCGACGCGGCGGGGTTTGTCGTATAATTCTTCGCGTTCCGTTCCCGTTCATCCCCTGGTCTTACGAAGATTGAAAACATGGAAGGCTTGCTTTAC
Organism: Planctomycetota bacterium; assembly: GCA_963205385.1. Lineage (GTDB taxonomy): Bacteria > Planctomycetota > Planctomycetia > Pirellulales > Pirellulaceae > JAEZGD01. The sequence goes on from CAUJKE010000378.1 coordinate 324, forward strand.
GACCGCGCCGAAGCGATTGCGACCCGGATCACGCAACTGCGAGACTCTCTTTGACTACGGCAACAAGTTAGCCGCCATTAAGCATCTGGAAGAGCGGATGGCCGCGCCTGGTTTCTGGAGCCACCAGGAGCAAGCGCAGAAGGTCGTCGGCGAACTCAAATCTCTCAAGTCCGTCGCCGCGCCGCTGGCCGTGACGATGCAAGGCGAAGAGGACTTGCGTGTCCTCATCGAACTTGCCGAGGAAGACGAGGCGCTCGTCCCCGAAGTCAAAGCAGAAATCGAGAACCTCGAGGCGAAGCTCGACGAGCTCGAGACCAAAGCCTTGCTCAGCGGCGCCAGTGATCATCTCGGGGCGATCATCACGATCAACGCGCGCGATGGCGGGACCGACGCCAACGATTGGGCGGACATGCTCCTCCGCATGTACACGCTCTGGGCGCAAAAAAACGACTACGAAGTCGAACTCATCGAGCGCGCCGAGGCGGATGTCGCAGGCATTCAATCGGCCACGATCATCATCCGCGGACCGTACGCCTACGGCTTTCTCAAAGGCGAAACGGGAACGCATCGGCTAGTGCGGATCAGCCCCTTCAACGCAGAAGGAAAGCGGCAAACCAGCTTCGCGTCGGTCGATGTCACGCCGGAAGTCGACGACAATATCGACATCGACATCGACGAGAACGACGTCCGCGAGGATGTGTTCCGCGCCAGCGGCGCCGGCGGGCAGCATGTCAACAAAACGTCAAGTGCGATCCGCCTGACCCACGTCCCCAGCGGCATCGTGGTGCAGTGCCAGGACGAGCGCAGCCAACACAAGAACCGCGCTTTCGCCTGGAAAATGCTCAAGGCGAAGTTGGTGCGACAGGAAGAAGAAAAACGCGAAATGGCGCAAGCGCAGAAATACAAGGAGCGCGCGAAGGTTGGCTTCGGTTCGCAGATCCGCAGTTATTTTCAACATCCCGATCAGCGGGTGAAGGATGAGCGCACCGACTACAAGGTGACGCAGTTCCAGCCGGTGCTGGACGGCGATATCCAGCCGTTCATGGACGCGTTCCTTCGCTGGCGCGTGGGCCACGGCGAAAACTAACGGAAGCATTCCAGACACATGTCCATCGTTCTCACTGCCGGGCGGCTCCGCATGGTCTTTGCACGCGCACAGGACCGTTGGCAACATGCGGTGGAGCTTGTCGACGGGCAAAGCGCGACGCGCGTGCTCGTGTCCGTCGAAGGGGATGCCGCGCAGGTCTGGCCGCCGAGTCCGCCGTTTCAAGACCTCAGCGAGGAAACACTTCCCGACGGTCGCCCCGTGATCTTTCTCGTCGGCCGCGCCGGCCACAGCCATTGGTCCGCGAGTTTTGAAGCGGACGAAGCACGCGCGCAAATCGTGTGCGACATCGCGTGCCGCCACACTTTGCCGCCGGAGCAATTGGGGAGCGTTTATCAACAACTCTCGACCGGCCTGTCCATTCTGCCGGCGGACGGCGCACGGGTGTTGGCCGAGAGAGATCAACTTCGGATCGCCCCCTTGGTTCTCGCCCAGCGCCTCCCTGGCACGACGCAGTGGAAATACGTCGTGCAACTGGCACAATAGCCGCTTGTAACTTCAGGCGGCGGAGCGAATCAATCCCACCACCATTGGCTCGCGTCGAGCTTGCTGAGGTTGAGCTTTTCGCGGGCGGCTTTGACTTCACCCTTCTGGTCGGCGATGAGGTTTTGCGAGTCGAGGGCCTGTCGCGCGGAGATTTCCACGCCGCCGCCGACTGGCGTCATCAGCGTGTTTCCCTTCCAGACGACGTTCACCGTCGAATCCACATGCTGGGGCGCTGCGCAGGTTTCCACCGGAAATGCCTGTTCATCGCGGAAGACCCCCAGATCCCATCCGGCGCGGCCGTAGTAATCCTTTTCTTGAATGAACGCGGCGGCAATCGCCAGGTCGATGCAGTTCTTGAGCTGAGCATAGACCGGCGAACGCTTCGCCAATTCAGGATACAGTTTGGTAAAGGCATCCGTGAACGCCTTGCTCGCGCCATTGTTATGGGCGCCTGCGACGGCGCGACTGCCATCGGCGTTGACGAGTTCGTCCTCGCCAATCAGCTTCACCCCTTGGCCGACAAGTTCCATCGCCAGATCGTCCTCGGCCACTTTCACGCACTCATAGTTCGGCGTGAAGTACCAACGCTGCAAGGCGTTTTTGGAAACATCGCGCGGGTTCGCCTTGGAGACATAGCTAGGGATCTTCACCGGCGGGACTTCCAAACCGATGCCGATCAGTTTCATACGATAATCCGCTTCCACCAGGACTTGCGCGAAGTGGGTCTTAGCTGATACGCCGCCAATGGTCACATCTTGCAATCCCAGGCTCTGTTGCAAACCGGCGGCGATGAACCGCGCGTCGCTTGGTTGCAGTTGGCGACGCGAAAGCTGCACCAGGAACTGCTGCATCTTCTGCAAGCCTTCTTGGGTCGGATCGATCGAGCAGCGAATCTGTCGCGCGGCTTCGCCAGTTGGCGGGAAAGCACGCAGCGAGGTGACGAGATCTTCGAGCATCACAATCGCACTGCCGCTCTCGATGCCGACCATCCGCCCTGAAACATCCGGCACGTAGCCTTCGGCCGGCCCGGCGATGACGATGTCTTTGGTATCGGGATAGACGAACACGTATTGCACGCGCGTCAGGCCTGCGAGGTGGAGCATGTCTTCCGTCGGCGATTGTCCGGCGGCCAGGCGTTTGGCGATTTCGGCTTCCAGCCGCGTTAGCGAAACCTTACGGAGCGGGCTAGTCTTGGCGACATCCGCGGCCAGCCTGGCTTTGGCTTGGGCGATCCGTTGCCGCGTCAGTTGGCCGGTCGGATCCGCCGTGAGCTTCATTTGCAGCACGCCTTGGGCGTTGATTTCCACGCCCGCCGCGCCGCTGATATTGCTGCCGGTGCCACCATTGTTCTGCGCCCATGCAGGCGAGCCAATCAATAACAACCCGGCCACGGCCGATAGAAATGCACGACGCAGAAACATATTTGCTACCTCGAAGATGAGTCGCCCCTGATCCACTGGCAAATTCCGAAACGCCGCCGCGTCAGGATCATGAAGACCGGGACGCGGGGCGTATGAGTGACGTCTTATTCGCTACGGAGACGGCGGCCAACGCGCGCAATCCGCCACCGAGGCAAATTTCCGTAACTTTGATGGTAATTGGCGCCGCGCGGGGACGCAACAAAATTCACGCGTCCCATGCCTAGTTCTTCGCTGCTTTCTGGGCCGCTGTGGAGCGCAGCAGCGCCAAAACCTCCGCGACCTCCCGGTGAACGCGCGCGGACTGGCGAATTACGAGCATCTCGTCGTAATAGGAAATGGAGCCTGAACCCCCCAGCGCTTCCCAGGTCTCCGGGGCGACGGTCCGTTCCAGAACTTGAATGAGAGCGATTGCGGCCGGAGGAGTGGTCCCTGCATCGATCACCACCAGGCCAGGATTACCGCCGGGGGCGAATCTGCCCGGCCCCCTATTGGGACTGGGCAACGCTCCGCCGGGGACTGGAGTAAACGGATCAGGCGCCGCGGGGAGTCCTTCCCCGGCCTCAACACCCTTGCGATTGAGCTTGAGCAGGTCAGCGACCGGATAGGCTTTCACATCGCTGGCATCGGCCATGCTCTTCACGCTCGTAATCATCACGATGCCATCGCGGACGAGATAGTCCAAGTCGCGGCCGCCGAGTTGTCCCAGCACGAGATCCAGCAGCATGTCGCCGCGCACCTCGCGCAAGACGACCGTGACCGGTTGATCCGTCGTCACGCCGGCATCTTCCAAGCCGTGCTGATCGATGTAGAAATCGAGCTGAAGCTGTTCGCTCAAGTGGGCAATCACTTCCGCGAGCGGAACTTGAAGATATTCGGCGCGCATCCGCGTTGCCAACTTATCGCGGGTCTTTTGATTATTGACCTCGGTTTCGTCGGCAGCGGCCGGTTGCGCAACGACTGGTGCGACGACCGGCGCCGTGGCCGGTGGGGTGGGCAATGGGGTGGCCGGCGCGGTGGGCGGTGCGCCGGCCGCAGGCGCTTCGGGTTGCGCATTCAGCGGCTGTGCCCCTTCTGCGGTGATGTCCGTTGCGACGAGTAAACCTGCCACGAATACCGCCATGAAAACACGCATGAGTCACCTCGTTGGAGATTAAGAAGCGCCGCGTCCCGCGATTGTTTGACCAAGCGCTGCGCAGCGGTGCACCTGTTACAGCATTCTTCCCGGCGGCGCCGATTTCAAGCCCCGGCGCTCGCAAAACCTCAAGGTGGACAGAATGCTAAGCCTCAACCTTGCCGGAGCACGATCTTCGTAATCTCCGGCGGGCAATTCAGCCGGAGCGGATGCGTGCCGGACAGGCCGCGGCTGACATGCAATAGCGTTGGCGATTCATAAAACAGGCCGCTGGCGTACTTCGCCCCGTGGCGACTGGGGCAGACAATCGGTCCGATCCCAGGGATTCGCACCTGGCCGCCATGATTGTGGCCGGCAAGCATCAGGTGATAGCCCTTTTCTCGGGCCCAGCGGTATTGGTCAGGCGAATGCGCGAGCAGGATGCGGAAGTATTCGTCGGCACGGGCCTCCGGCTTAAAGACCTCGGCGCTGGCCCGCAGCGGAAACCAGGGGAGTTCGTTGCCGGCCAGGTGCACTTCGCAGTCGCCGATATTCAACGTGACGGCGCGGCCACCGACATCGATCAACCCCAGTTTCGTGAGCAATTGGCGCAGCACGGCCGCATCGGGCAGTCGCAGATCGTGATTGCCGAGCACGAAGTAGACGCCGTGCTTCGCGCGGAGTTGACCGAGCGTTTCCGGCAGCCACGCCAGGCACGCCGCCTTATCGACGATGTCGCCGGTGATGACGATCAAATCCCCTTGCAGCCGATTGGTTTGCTCGATCGCGTAGCGATAGAAGTCGAGCGTGAGTTGGCCGGTGAAGTGCAAATCGGAGAGTTGCACCAGCGAGAGCCCGTCGAGCGACGTCGGGAGCGCGGCGAGCGCGAGCGTCTTGGTGGGGAGCGAGAGCTGGCAGATTTGGTTCTTGGGAAAATGCCGCATCAGCCGCGTGGAGGTGCTGCCTACCGGCCAATGCCCCAGAGCGACGGCGACATCGCAATGTTCGGTGTGATTGGAAAGCAACTGCGGCAGAGGTTTCGCATGCAGCCTGGCGGCCAGCCAGGCGGGCAAGAACCATAGCGCAATCACGACACAGATCGCCAGGTAGCCTAACCAGATCGCGCCGCTGGTGCTTGCGCGGAGCGCGGCGAACGAATCAATCTCATGCCGCCACAGCCACCAGACGAAGGCGAGCGGCACAAGCGTCCCCAGGATGACGCACAGTTTCTCGAGCCAGCCCACAATTCGGCATGGGAGGGTGCTGCCGGCCGCGCGGTTAAAGCCGCCGACACAGAGCGCAGCATGACCAATGAAGGCTAGCAGCAGACTTCCGACAATGGCGAATGGAAAGGACATGACGGACGGTTTCGCGAAAAATGCGTAGCGAGCAAATCTCCCCCTCGATAGAACTGCCGAAGTCTAGCTTTTATCTAGGGACGGCGTGAAGAGGAAAATCTCTGGCAAACGTACCGCGGCGAACGAGGTCCGGCGGAGATCCCGCCAGCTACCTGGTGACCGCCGGCGCGGGACGGGTGGGACCATCCTGAACTTTGCCGGGAATCGCCTTGGCCGGATCGAGCATCAGTTCGATAGTTTCGAGCAACTGATCGCGGCGGAACGGCTTGTAGAGCACCGCCTTGGGATGCAAGCCTTCTTGACGGCATTTGACGATGGAGTGGTCGGGGTCGTAACCGTAGCCGGTCATCAGCACCATCGGCACCGGGTCCATGATTTCCTGCAATTTGCTGAGCAAGCCAAAGCCGCTCATGTCGGGCAGGCGAATATCGGCGATCACCACGTTGTAGGGCTGGTCGTGGGCGATGCTCTTACACATCATCAGGGTTTCCAGGCCATCGTGCGCCGTTTCGACTATACAGCCAAAGCGTTCGAGCAAGGCATGCGCGGCATTCCGCACGCTGTCATCGGCATCGACCACCAGCACGCGGACGCCCCGGAGATTGGGAAGGTCGTCCATCTGAAAACCCGCCGGCACCGCCTTGGCGGGCGTCATCTTCTCGCCCACCTTGGTGATCGCCTGCTTCACGTCGCGGGCATTACGCAAAATGCGCTGCACGCGCTCGACCACCTGCGGTTCGTGCCCGATGTACTTCTCCATGATGTTGACGGCATCGTTGAGGATTTCGTCCACCGGGAGCGCCACGGCGCCGTGAATCGCTTCGACGCTCTCCTGGCACGCATTCGCCTTTTGGGCGACGAGCAGTTCGAGCGTGTTCAGCGCGACGGCGACGTCGCGCGAAAATATTTCCAGGAACTGCAAATCGCTTTCGGTGAACGTCCGCGGCTCCGGGCTCTCCACGTTAAACGTGCCGATCACCTGATCGTTCAAGATCAGCGGCACGGTGAGCGAGCTCTTGGATCCCTTGAAGCCTTCCAAAAACAGCGGGTCTTCGGTCGTGTCCTCGCACAAGTAGCTCTTGCCGGTGGAAGCTACAAACCCCGTGACGCCGTTATGCTGCGGGCGGGCGAAAAGCTGACGCTCGCTGGCGTCTGGATCGAGGCCGAACGACATCAGCGGCGTGAGCTGACCCGATTCTTGATCCAGAAGGCGAATTTCCACTACGTCGAAATCGAGCAGATCTTGCGTGTAGTGCAGAATGTTGGATTTGAGCAACTCGATGCGGTCGTCAACCTCCATCTCGAAAACGGCTTCCGTCGTGAGGTTCGAGAGTTCCACGCCGGCGCGATGGATCGCGGCAAGCTTTTGCTGTTGCAGCATCTCGGAAGTGACGTCGCGCACGCTGACGATCAAATGCACCGGCGGAGCGTCACTCTCTTGCACCGGCACCGCGTGCACCTGGTAATACGTGTTCTCGCCGGAGCGGAGCGTGGAAGTGCTCGCCTTGCGACTGGCGAGGGCCGTGTGAAACGGGCAGTAATCTGGACCGAGAATCTCCGGGCTGTCGAGCGCTTGATAGAAGTTCTCGCCAATGACTTCTTCGCGGCCAGCCCATTGGCGAAAGCGCGCGTTCGCCCACTTGATCGCGTTCTCAGAATCGAGCAGGACGACGCCGTCCGGCATCCCTTCCAGGATCTTTACGTTTTGCAGCAAACGACCGAGTCGGAGCACCTCGCCGAAGTGCTCGGAAGTGACGTACACGCCGACAAAGCTCTCGCGTTCCAGCCGCGCGAGCGCGCGCAAGGGATTGCGCACCTCGACCACATCGAAGTTGGCCTTTACTTCACTAGGGAGTAGAAGCTGCCCTTCGTTCGGGTTACGGACACACAGGATTTTGGGTTTCTCGGACAACCCCCAAACTCCTTTCTACAAAACAACGCCACTGTGGCGATTATAGGAGTCGTTACGCCGCCGAACAACAGCGAGCCTCCTGCCCGCTTCAGTTTGATCGGTGCGCGCGACCGGAAAAATTCACCAAGCGGCACAATTCTCCGCGCTTTCTGACGGCTTCGGCAACTAACAAGCAAGCCCACACGCATTATGCAAGTTAATCGGAGTATATCGCGTGTTGCGCGCTTCTGACAATCAAAATGTGGAATTACATCGACACGGCTTACCGTAATGACTCGGGCGCGCGATTCGTTACGCTGGAAGTGGAGCGACGAGACGTATAGTCCTTGTTCACTCACGCGACAACGGCAACCGCGCACGCGCTCGCGGTTTTGGATCGCAGGCGGTGTAAAGAATTGTTAGCGCAGTACGACGGGCTGGGCAAACCAACGCAGTTAGATGCTAGTTTATGGCGGAGTCTCTGCCGCAAATGACCGAGGACGCTATTGCTTGCCGGTGCTCGTAAGGAACCGTAACCGCTCCGGCTGCGGCTGAAGTCTTAAGTTTGGGAACGCAGCGGGGCCGATTCTCGCCCCCAAATCCTCCCCTTCTGGCGGCAAAACCCACACTTCCAGTTCGCGGACTTCCGCCGCCCCCAGCCGGGCAAACGGAATCACCGCCTGCCGCGCGGCATAGGTTCTCTGGGGGGCGAGCGTCACCAATTGCGTTTGCGCTTGCGAAGAAATCTCGAGGCCCAGCGCCTCGGCCATGCCTGCGGTGATGAGCGTTGGTTCGGGGCTGGAGGTCCAAGTGAATGTCAGCGGCGTGCTTTCCTCGGCGAGTAAGGTGAGGCGGGTGCGCTCGCCTTGTTGGTAAAGCGGGATCCAGTCGGTCAGAAAGACGCGCTCCCAATCCGGTAGTTTCTTCAAGTCCGCGACATAATCGCGCGCGGGGCCAAGCTTATGACCACTTCCCAATTGCCCGAGCGCCGCTTGCACTGCCGCGCTGGCCGCGAGCGGTTCATACTCGCGCATCAGTTCGGGAGTGTTTCTTCGGATCGCCCGCGCGGCCAGCCAGAGTTGGTGCCGGTGGTTCGTCAACTCGATCAGCTTCGCGCGGACGTCGGGTTGATCGCTGAGCCGGCTGGGCGCGATCCCTTGCCGATCCAGGATTTTCAACTGTTCTTCTAAAGCGCGGCGCTGTTTGTCCGCTGGCGACAGCGCCGCTAGCGCCGTTCTGAGTTGCGCCCGACGTTGTTCGAGCGTCGCCCACTGGCTGGCGTTCTGTTCCACGCGCTCCGCGAGCGCCGCGTCGAGCGCGGCGATCGCCTCGCGGTGTTGTGGCAATGCCTGCCAGTCGTCGCGCAACCGCGCTTCACGTGAAGTAATCCAAATATTCGTATTATTCAGGCGGCTAAGCTGGAAATCTCTCGCGAGCGTCATTTCCGAGCTGGACACTTCTTGCGACCGGAGCGCGGAGGCGCTGCCACCGAGACAAAGCCCCAGTGCGAGTAGCACCCAGTAACCAGCCCTAGCGTAGCGAACCATAACCATCTCCATGCTGACGACAATCCTCAATTCTATCCACCAACGTGCTGGTCAGCGTGGGCGAATCGTTGAACAAAGTTATTCGTTACGGATGGAGCCGATTATTCCGCTTGCGCAACGGCGGCGGTTGCGGCGAATTGCTCCCACGCCCACTAGCCGATAACGGCAAGTGGACAACTCACGACGAGACGACGGCGCAGGCAATTACGCCTGGCGCTAAGGAGAGCGACAATGTGGCGCGCATTCTTTCTGGCCATTGGCATCACCCTTTGTATCTGGGGCGCGGAGTGCCTAGTGCTCGACCGCGCGATTCTAGCGGCCGAAGCTCCGCCTGCCGAATCTGCCGAGAACACGCTGAACTATTACAACCCGGCGCCCCAGTTAACGAAATCCAAGCGGGAAATCGTCCCGCCGGAATGGGCGCCGTGGAGCCTCATGTCGTCCGGCGCGGTGATTATTCTCTATTCGTTTACCTTGCCACGGCGCGTGGCCGGCTGAGGCTGGAGTTCGCCTGCACGCCGCTTTGAACTCTCCGGCTTGGGATTTCGCCGCCCGCTCACAAAACGATTGCCTGCCAGATAATACCGCAGTAACAGGTCGTGCGCGCTGGTCACGCCGATGCGTGGCGAAACGGCGACTTGCTCGCCTGCGAGTCGCGAGCGCGGGCCGCGCGCGATCCAGAGCTGTTCTCCGCGCGTAAGATCCCAGCCATCCAGCGCCCGATCGATCGCAAACGCCTCGCACAACCGGGCGGGGCCACGAGCCAGTTCGAGCAAGGCTTCGCGGCGCCGTCGGGCTCGCATCAGCTCGACTCCGGCGGCCGGTTCGACAGCGCGAATCAACACTGCGCACGCACTCCCTTCTGGTTCGGTCACGGCGTTCAAGCACCAGCGAGAGTGAATCGCGTAAACATAAGCACGGCCAGGCGGCCCGAACATCGTCGCGTTGCGCCGGGTGGGGCCTCTAAACGCATGGCAAGCGGTATCCCCTTCCGGCAGATAGGCTTCGACTTCGACGATTCGTCCAGACGTTACGCCGTCCGCCGATTCCCGCCACAGAAGCCGCCCCAACAGATCGCGCGCGACAACCGCGACATCGCGGGCGTAAAATCGCCGGGATAACGGTTGAGCGGACATGTTGCTTTCGATCCTGCAAATGGTGCAGTGAAGCACGGTGGGCGCGGTCGAGTCTGTTTAGATGTCAGGATAGACGGGAAGCTAATCTTGCCCCGCGAAATCTCAACGATTTGGGCCACGACTTATTGTAGCGGCAGCGCGTGCGCGCACGCGGGGCAAGTCTTGCCGAGCAGATCATCCGCGGGGCCGCTCAAATCGAGCAGGCAATGCGGACAAGTGAGCCGGACCTCCGGCGCATCAAACTTCCCTTGCTCCACTTCCGCGTGGTCCTGCGCATGACCGCAACTCTCACACCTTGCCATCGCTTTGATGTGCGAGTTCTCGAAGTGCGCTTCCGGCAACGGCTGCTTTTTCCACACGGCCTGACAGTGTGGACAACGCCAATAGTGCGAAGGTCCGCTCAAACGTTGTACGTGCGCGTCGCTGGCCGGCCCGTTGTCGTTCTCCTCCTCATCGAGCACGGACATTACGAGCGATTCAAAGTCCGATGGCGGAGGGGCGCTGCTCAGCAGCGAAGTTTCCTCCTGCGGCGGAAGCTCAACCACGAACCGCTCGGCGCATTGCGGACATTTCACGCTGTGCCCCGCGTAATTGCTGGGAACGCGCAGTTCAAGCTGGCAATGCGGACATGTCGCCTTCGCAGGCATGGATTTAGCGCCCTCTGGAATGAATCGTACTTCGCCGTTAAGGGGCGAGCAAACGCGATTGACGCGGCAACGGGGGCGGGTTGTCGCTCGTCTCGAGCATGATCCAGCTAGCGCCGTGCGACACCCGCGCGCCTGGCGGCGAGGCAAAAAAGGAGCCCGTGGCTGGCAAAGAGAGTCGCGGGGGCCCTGTCCTCGTGAGCGCCCCAACGACTGGCTGTTCATGCGCAGGAAACACCGGCGGCGGTGCGAAGCTGGCAGTGTACGCCGGGGGCGGCGCTGTCAGCGCTTGCGCCTGAAAGTGGCCGCTGGACGGGAAAGCGAACGAAGGCAAGCGACCCGTGGTGGAAAACGGCGCCAGCGGCGTTAGCCTGTTGGTCGGCAAACTGCGCGCCGTCTCCGCCCGGCTCGAGAGCGTCACCGGAAGATGGCTCTCCCCCTCCAGAGGAAATTGAGCCGCGGCTGAACCAGCCAGCAGTAACCAGCCGACGAGAATCGCGCCCGTTCGCCAGATCGGCATCGTTCATCCCCCTGAATGTTGCGCAGTACAGCTCCGTGCGCAAATTTAGGTCAAATCCCCGCCGCCTGAAGCCGAATTCCCCAAGACAACGGAAATTGAGGGCCGAATCTCGATGGTCCTGGCGCGCTTGAAGTTCGCTTACTGCGACGTCGCGCTGCATTTTGATGCGGAAGCACTGATTTTGGCTCTGCGGACGCTAGTCACGGCGCTTAGCCGGTGGTGCGCAGGCCGGAGGCGACGCCTTGAATGGTTAGCCGGATCAACTCCCGCAAGGGGTTGGTCTCTTCAGGCGGCGGTTGTTCCTCGCGAGCCTGTTGGCGTTGAATGAGTTCCACTTGAATGAGGTTGAGGGGATCGACAAACGGGTTGCGTTCTTGAATCGAGCGTTGCAGCCAGGCAGTGCCGCCGAGGAGTTCCGGCTGGCGGGTGATCATCATTACCGCGCCGCGGCTGAGGCGATATTCGTTGGCGACCTGATCCCAGAGCCGCGCTCCGGCTTCGTGGTCCATCGCAAGTTCCGCATACCGGCGGGCGATGCCGATGTCCGCCTTGGCGAGGGCGAGATCCGCGTTGTCGATCGTGGCTCTAAACAGCGGCCAGCAATCGTACATCTCCTCGAGCAGCGTCCATTGGCCACCATGTTGTGCGACGAACTCCGTCATCGCGGTGCCGACGCCGAACCAGGCCGGAATCATTTGCCTGCACTGCGTCCAAGCGAATGTCCAGGGAATCGCGCGGAGGTCCGCGAGCGAGCGCATCTCGCGGCGCCGCGCGGGGCGCGAGCCGATCGGGAGCTTTTCGATCTCCGAGATGGGGGTGGCTTGATGAAAGAACGCGATAAAGCCGGGGTCGTCGACGAAGCTCCGATATTTCGTGAGCGACCGTTGCGAGAGCTGCTCCATCACTTCGAGCCACGCAGGCCGAGGCGGCTGCGTCGCCTCGCCGCTGATGAGCAGCGTGGCCCAGGTAACTTGTTCGAGATGGCGGTGGGCGATGTGGGGATCGTCGTACCGTTCGGCGAGCACTTCGCCTTGTTCGGTCACGCGCAGCGCGCCTTGCACGCAGCGTGGCGGCAGAGAAAGGATCGCGCGGGCGGCAGGTCCACCGCCACGGCCCAGCGAGCCGCCGCGGCCATGAAACGTAATCAAACGCACCTGGTGCTTGGCCGCGGTCTCGGCCAAATCCTCGAGCGCTTTATGCAGCCCCCACACGGCCGCGAGATAGCCGCCATCCTTGGTGCTATCGCTATAGCCGACCATCACCATCTGTTCGCGGCGCGGACTTTGTTTGACGTAGTCGCCATAGGTAGCGTTGGCCAGGAGCTCATCCAGCGTTTGCCCCGCGCGCGTCAAATCGGCGATCGTTTCAAACAGGGGCACGATCGGCAGCAGCGGCAGCGGCAACTCGCCAAACGCGTTCCGCCAGGCCCACGTCCACAACAGCAGCACCGCCAGCACGTCGCTCGGCTGGCGCGTCATGCTGATCACGTGGCCGCCGAGCAGTTCCAGGCCACAATGCCCGGCCGCGGTGGCCAAGAGCTGAAACAGCGCGAGCGTGTCTTGGGTTGTGTCCGAGAATTTACCGCTGGGCCACGGCGGCAGTTGGGCGATGAGCTTCGCGAGCAACTGTTGCCGCTGGGGCTCCGTGAGCGTCGCGTAGTCCGGCGTGATCTGCAAATGGGCGAACAGTTCCGTCAGTACGTCCACATGCACGCGCGAATCCTGCCGCACATCGAGCGCCGCCATGTGCAAGCCAAAGACCTGCGCGCGATCGAGCCAATCCTGCAGGTAGCAGTCCACGATCCGCTGGCCCCGGTGCTGGGTCAGGCTATCGATCATCAACCGCAAGTCGGCCTGGAACTCGCTGGCCTGACCGTAGGCGTATTCGGCAGGCGGGGCGAACGGCTGCGTGCTGACATGGTCCAGCGTTTGTTCCAGCTTGAACTCCAGGGTGCGAATCCAGCGCCGATAGACTTCCGTCGGCAAGTACCGCGCGAGGCGGCGTTGCAGTTCGGCCGGGCCATGCGTCGCCGCCTGTTCGACCGCCGCGGCCAAACCGGGCGAGACCGGCACTTGCTGGGTGGACATATTGAGGAGCTTGGAAAGCTCCTCGCAGCGCGCGAGGTGGCGCTGGATGGCCGTTTGCCGCAACAGCCCGAGCGTCGCCTTGGTGATGTCGGTCGTCACGAACGGATTGCCGTCGCGATCGCCGCCGATCCACGAACCAAAACGCAGAAATCGCCCGATGGTGAACTGCTGGCCTGGGTAGTTGGCGGCCAAGGCCCGCCGCAAATCGCGATAGATTCGCGGGACGATGTTCCACAACTCTTCAGCGACAAACAACCCCCGCGCCACTTCATCCATAACCTGCGGACGGCGTGGGCGCATCATATCGGTCTGCCAGAGCATGGTGATGACGGCATAGATTTTTTGCCCAAGCCAATCGCGATCGCGGGTTTCCAGGTCGGCGTCTTCGAGTTCTTGCAACAGCGACCGCATCTCGTTGAGCAGGCGGCGCGTCACCCGGCGTTTGGCTTCGGTCGGGTGCGCGGTGAAGACGAGATCAATCAGCAGTTGATCGAGCTGGCGCTGCATCGCCGCGGCATCGAGCCCGCCGCTGGCCAGGCGTGCGATGGCCGCCCCGATCGACTCGCCGCGCGGCTGGGGGTAATGGTCTTTCTCGCGCTGATGCAGCACAAGCACCCGCTGGCAATCTTCCGCCAGATTGGCCAGGTCGAAGAAAATGCTGAGCGCTCGCACGATGCAAAACAGGTCATCCTCGCTCAAGGCGTGAATCAACTCGGCAAGTTTGGCTTCCGCTCCGGGAAGCTGCGCCCGGCGCTCGCGGGCGTGCTGGCAAATCTCCCACCAGGCATCGACAAGCCGTTGGCCGGCTTGCTCCGTGACGACCTCTCCGAGGATCTCGACGAGTGAATCGATCGGCCGATCTGGCAGCAAACGGACAGGCTTCATGGGGCAATGAACTCGACAAGAAACAGCACAGGGCGCAAACGCGATCGTCAAACCGCAGCCGACGCGCCAGGCGACGGGGAGCCCGTCGCAACGCGGCACATTGTAGTGGGTGGGCGTGGGAGTGGGGAGTGAGGGGGCAGATTCGAATGTGTTCCCCACGGGGGGCTTGTGAAGCCGGCGATGGGTGTAGAAGATTCAGGAATCGTGGCTTGTTTCTTCCCTCCAACTGACGCGCACAATGAGCTCGCACCCGAACCCCGTGGTCGGCCTGATCATGGGGAGCCAATCCGACTGGGAGACGATGCGGCACGCGGCCGAACTCCTGACGCAGTTTGGCGTTCCGCACGAATGCCTGGTCGTCTCGGCCCATCGCACACCGCAGTGGATGGCCGAATACGCCGGCGGCGCGGAAGTCCGCGGCCTGAAGCTGATCATCGCCGGGGCGGGGGGAGCGGCGCATTTGCCGGGGATGGTCGCGGCGCAGACCGTGCTGCCGGTGCTGGGCGTGCCGGTGCAGAGTCGAGCACTCTCGGGACTCGATTCGCTCCTTTCCATCGTGCAAATGCCTGGGGGGGTGCCGGTTGGGACGATGGCCATTGGCGACGCAGGGGCGAAGAACGCCGCGCTGTTGGCCGTGCGCATTCTGGCGATCGCAGACGCCGCGTTGCGCACCCAGTTGCATGAATTCGTGAACCAGCAAACCGAGAGCGTGCTCGCCCAACGCGAGCTCCAGCAACCATGAGTCGCAGCATTGCTCCCGGCGCCGCGCTTGGTGTGCTCGGCAGCGGACAACTCGGCCGGATGTTCGCCATCGCCGCCCGCCGCTTAGGGTACCGGGTGCACGTTCTCTCTCCGGACGGCGACACTCCGACCGGGCAAGTGGCCGATGTCGAAATCAAGGCTGCGTATGACGATCTCGACGTGATCGCCTGCTTCGCCCAAAGCGTCTCCGTCGTGACCTTTGAGTTCGAGAACATCCCCGCTGCAACAACCAACGCCTGCGAGCGTTACGCGCCGGTTCGCCCCGGCGGCAATGTGCTGCAGGTGACGCAGCATCGCTTGCGCGAGAAGACCTTTCTCCGCGACGCTGGCGTACCGGTTACGCCGTTTGCGGCGGTGCGTTCCCGGGAAGATTTAACCGCCGCACTGCAACAGTTACACGCTCCAGCCGTCTTGAAGACGGCCGCTTGGGGCTACGACGGCAAAGGCCAGCGGCTGATTAAGTCTCACGAAGATGCCGCGGCGGCGTGGGAATCGCTCGACACCAGCGAAGCGATTCTCGAAGCGTTCATTCCGTTTGTGTGCGAAATCTCCGTCGTCGCCGCCCGTGGGTTGGACGGAAATTTCGTGCATTACGGACCGCTGCGGAACGAACATCATCGCCACATTTTGGATGTTTCGATTGTCCCGGCCGGCATCGATGCGCGCATTGCGGCCCAGGCGATTGAGATTACGCGGACCGTGTTTGAAAAGCTGGATGTCATCGGCGTGCTGTGCGTCGAGTTCTTTCTCGCGGCCGATGGTCAACTGCTGATTAACGAGCTCGCCCCGCGTCCGCACAATTCAGGCCATTTGACGATCGACGCGCATGTGTCGTGTCAATTCGAACAGCAAGTCCGCGCGGTATGTGGCTTGCCGCTAGGGAGCACCGAGCTACATCGCCCGGCCGCCATGGCCAACTTGCTAGGGGACGTGTGGCAATCCGGCCCGCCGAACTGGCCTGCGGCGCTCGCGCTCGACGAAGTCAAGCTGCATCTCTACGGCAAAGCCGAGCCTCGAATCGGCCGCAAAATGGGCCACCTGACCGCCCTGGCCGCCACCGGCGCCGAGGCCCGCGCCCTGGC
>CAUJKE010000379.1 GCA_963205385.1 Planctomycetota bacterium
CAAAATGCCAGGAAACGCCAGCGCGATATCAATCGAGCGCATCAACCATTGATCGACCACTCCCCCATAATAGCCGGCAAACGCTCCCAGCGGCACGCCGATAAAAACAGCGAGAATGACGGACAGCCCGCCAGCCAGCAGCGAGAGCCGCGAGCCGTAAATTACGCGGGTGAGCACATCCTTTTGGTGCTCATCGGTTCCCATCCAATGGTTCCAAGACGGAGGTTCGAGCGGTTCTTTCGCCCGAAAATCGGGACCGTACGGCGAAATCACTTCCGCTAACAATGCCATCAGCACAAACAGGCTGACAATCGACAGGCCAATCCACACCGCCCGGCTACGGACGATTCGCCGCCAATGCCGGGCCGCCGGGGAGAGGGAGGCTCGATCTGTAGTCGCAGTGGGGTTCATGTGGCCTGGCTACTAACCCATAGGCGTCAGCGGTTGTCTGGGGGTGCGTGCCGCTGGCGATCGTTTGGGATTTGTTCCGGATTTCGCGATTCAATACTCGGATTTGCGGAGCAGGCGAGCGTTTACTTCACGCGCGAACCGTGGCCTGCCGCTGAATCCCCCTCGACGAACGAACGGTCGTCGTGGTAATTTACTAGATTCTACCGGGCGGCGGTACGTGTACTCGGCTCTATTATCTGGGTCCGGGTTGCACAACCTGCGACACCGTATTGGGCGGCGAAGTTTGTGATTATTGTCCTCAAATCCAACGTCAGCGATGGCGAACTGCAGCACGTGCTCGAACGTGTCGAGAGCCTTGGCTTCAAGACGCACCTCAGCCGGGGCACATTCCGCACCATTTTGGGGCTCATTGGCGATGAGACCAAGACGACGCCCGGCGAACTGCTGACCATCCCCGGCGTCGCGGACGTGATCCCGGTGATGCCGCCTTATAAACTCGCGTGCAAGGAAGCGCATCCGCAGCCTAGCGTGGTGGTCGTCGGCGGGGTGAAGATCGGGGGCGGCAACTTAGCGATGATCGCGGGACCGTGTTCGGTCGAAGAACCCGAGCGGATGGACGCTATCGCCGCGGCGGTGGTCAAGGCCGGCGCTAACATCTATCGCGGCGGCGCTTATAAGCCCCGCACGAGCCCTTATTCGTTCCAAGGTCTCGGCGTGGAAGGTTTGAAAATCCTCCGCGAGACGGGCCAAAAACATGGCGTGCCGGTGGTGACGGAAGTCACCGACACCCGCAACGTCGATAAAGTCGCCGAATATGCGGACATGATCCAGATCGGCGCCCGCAACATGCAGAACTTCGCGCTGCTGACCGAGGTGGGGCAGACGAAGCGGCCGGTGCTACTGAAGCGCGGCATGAGCGCCACCATTGAAGATCTGTTGATGAGCGCCGAATATATTCTCTCGCAAGGGAACAACGATGTCGTGCTCTGCGAGCGCGGCGTGAAGGGGTTCGATAAGCACACTCGCAACCTCTACGACATCGCCGCCGTGGCGGTCGTGAAGGGGCTATCCCACTTGCCGATCATCGTCGATCCGAGTCACGCCACGGGGCGACCCGATTTGATTCCCCCCTGTGCGCTTGCCGGCATTGCGGTGGGGGCGGATGGGGTCCATATCGAAGTTCACGATTGTCCGGAAAAAGCCAAGTCCGATGGGCCTCAGGCCTTGTTGCCGGCTCAGTATGCGGAAGTTTGCGAGCAGATTCGCCAACTGGCCGCGCTATTCGGCAAAACCATTTCTCCATCGCCGGGAGCTAACTAAGTGCGCCGACCGTTTATCGCAGGCAACTGGAAGATGAATCTGAACCGCGCGGATTGCGTCGCGCTGGCGCGCGCCGTCGCGGAACAAGTCGCCGCCGGCGGCCCCGTCGACGTGGCCGTTTGCCCGCCGAGCGTTTATCTCGATGCGGTTGCGCAAGCGATCCGCGGTTCGGCCGTTGGTCTGGGTGCGCAAAACATGTACTTCGAGGGAAACGGTGCGTTCACCGGCGAACTAAGCGCGGCCATGCTGCTCGACGTCGGTTGCAAGTATGTCATTCTCGGCCATAGCGAACGCCGGGCGTTGTTGAATGAATCCGATGCGGTTGTGAACCAGAAGACCAAGGCTGCGCTCGCCGTCGGCTTGATTCCCATTGTCTGCGTGGGTGAAACCCTCGCGCAGCGTGAAGGCGGGCAGACCAGGCAAGTTGTCACCACGCAGTTCGATGGCTCCCTCGCGGGGCTCACCAATGAGCAGATGAGCCAGGTCGTGATCGCCTACGAACCGGTCTGGGCGATTGGCACAGGTAAAGTCGCGACGCCGGCCCAGGCGGAAGAAGTTCACGCGGAACTGCGGCAACTACTCGCCTCGCGCTTCAGCCCCGCAGTGGCGGAGCAGGTGCGTTTGCAGTACGGCGGCAGTGTGAAACCGGACAACGCGGCGGAACTCCTGTCGCAACCCAACATCGACGGCGCGCTCGTAGGCGGCGCGGCCCTCAAGGCGGAAAGTTTCCTTGGCATCATCGCCGGCGCCAAAGCGTAAACATCGCGCACGGATCGCACTTTTCGATAGAACGGAGCATTTCTCATGGTTTTGTTAGCGGAATCGGCCTCCTGGGCAACCCAACTGTTTTTCGGTTCGGTGCTCCTCATCATCGGTGTGTTTTTGATCTTGATCGTGCTCGTGCAGCGCGGTCGTGGCGGCGGCTTGACCGGCGCACTCGGCGGAATGGGGGGCCAAAGCGCCTTCGGCGCCAAGGCAGGCGACTTGTTCACGCGCATCACGATGGTGACGGCCGCGGTCTGGATCTTGTTCAGCATGATCTCCATCAAGATGCTGCAAGTCCCCGATCCGCTCGGCACTAACGTCTCCTCCGGCACGAACTTGCTCTCGCCTGAAGTGCCTGAAGGCGAGAATCCGGACAACGCCGCCCCCACGGATCAACTTCCCGCAGCGACGACGCCTGAAAACAGCAGCGCTTTGCCTGCGGAGAACTCAGGCAAAACCACACCCGAAGCGCCGGCAACAACAAACCCGTAACGGCGCTGTGCAATTCCCTTTCGTCATTCTCGCTCCCTGCGGAGATCGACCGACGTGCTCTTAAGCATGACCGGCCATGGTGAAGCTCATCGCCGCCACAATCAAGTGTCGATTGCGGTCGAGGTGCGCACCATCAACAGTCGCTACTTCAAGTTGTCGCTGCGGACGATCGAGCCTTACACGTCGCTCGAGCCGCAGATTGAAGCCGCCGTCCGGGACCGCATTCGCCGCGGCACGCTGCAAATCAATCTCCGCATCGATCGCGAAGCGTCGGCGGAAGACTTTTCGATTAGCGATGTCGTGCTCGGCAGTTATTTTGAGCAACTCCGCACGCTGAACAAGTCGCTCAAACTCACCGAACCGATTCGCCTGGATGGCTTGCTGATGCTCCCCGGCGTGGTCGTCGATCGGGCGACGCAGCGGCGGGATGTGGAATCGGACTGGCCGCAAGTGCAAGCCGTGTTGCTCGAAGCGCTCGATAACTTGCAGAAGATGCGCGTGGATGAAGGGCGGGCCATGGAGAGCGATTTGGCCGCTAGTTGTCAACTGATCG
>CAUJKE010000380.1 GCA_963205385.1 Planctomycetota bacterium
AAAGCAATGGCGAAGGAGACTTTTCAGCGGACAAAGCCGCACTGTAACGTAGGCACGATCGGTCATATCGATCACGGCAAAACCACCACCACGGCTGCCTTGGTAATGGTTCAGGCGGCTAAGGGCCTGGCCACGATCAAGTCGTATGCGGAAATCGCCAAAGGCGGTACGGTCCGTGACGAAACCAAGACGGTGACGATCGCCGTGGCTCACGTCGAATACGAAACCGAGAATCGCCATTACGCTCACATTGACTGTCCTGGCCACGCCGACTTTATCAAGAACATGATCACCGGCGCCGCCCAGATGGATGGTGCGATCCTGGTGGTCTCCGCGGCTGACGGCCCGATGCCGCAGACCAAGGAGCACGTCCTGCTGGCGCGTCAAGTTGATGTGCCTGCGATTGTGGTCTTCCTGAACAAAGTGGACCTGGTTGACGATCCAGAGCTGCTGGATCTCGTGGAGATCGAAGTTCGCGAACTGCTCACGAAGTACGGCTACCCCGGCGACGACATTCCCATCGTGCGTGGTTCGGCCCTCCCTGCGATGCAGACGCCGAAGGATCCCGAGGCCCGCAAGTGCATCGAGGACCTGCTGGACGCGGTCGATTCCTACATTCCGCAACCAGCGCGCGAAGAAGACAAGCCGTTCCTCATGGCGATCGAGGACGTGTTCTCGATTGAAGGTCGTGGCACGGTGGCGACCGGTCGTATTGAGCGGGGCGTGATCAAGGTTGGCGAAGAAGTGCAGGTCATTGGCCTGTCGAAGGAGCCCATCAAGACTACCGTCACCGGCGTGGAAATGTTCCGCAAGTTGCTCGATCAGGGCATGGCCGGCGACAACGTCGGTTGCTTGCTCCGCGGCATCAAGCGGGAAGATATTCAGCGCGGCCAGGTGCTCGCCAAGCCAGGTTCGATTACGCCGCACACCAAGTTCGAGGCGGAAATCTACTGCTTGTCGAAGGATGAAGGGGGCCGTCACACGCCGTTCTTCAGCGGCTATCGCCCGCAGTTCTACTTCCGCACGACCGACGTGACGGGCACCGCCAACCTGGTAGGCGCAGAAATGTGCATGCCGGGCGACAATGTCAAGATCAGCGTCGAACTGCATCAGCCGATTGCCATGGACGACGGCGTTCGCTTCGCGATTCGCGAAGGGGGCCGCACGGTCGGTTCAGGCGTCGTGACGAAGATTTTGGAATAGTCCGTAGTAAAAGTTTTCGTAACGACCGGCTTTGCCAGCCAAGGCCGGTCGCGCGAAGTTGTAAAATTAGCTTCCGCGGCCGCGGGTTTCGCGACTGCGGGAGTTTGGTTTGTGGGTCTCGCGATCGGTACAGCGAATGTGCGGGATTTCAAATCCGTGAAGGTCCAGCGATCGCGCAGGGGCCCAGGGCCAGTACACAGGGGCGTAGCTCAATTGGCAGAGCACCGGTTTCCAAAACCGGGGGTTGCGAGTTCGATTCCCGCCGCCCCTGCTAGTCGTGTGAGTTTGTAAGGCGACGGAACGCCCAATCGGGAACGATTTCCATGTCCAAAGAAAAAACGATGAACGTCAGCTCGAGCGGCGCCACCGAAAATGGCTCTTGGTTGAGCGAGATGTTTCACTTCGGCGCCTACAAGCCGCTGCAAGGCAAGGCCGTGCGCCAAGTGACATTCGCCGCCATGGTGTTCGCGCTGGCGCTTTCGTGTTATCGCTTGAGTCTCATGCTGCAGACCACGCAGTGGTCGGCAGTGCAGTATCCATTGCCGCTGGCGCTGTTGCTGATCGGCGGGTGGATCTGCTACCGCGCGGTCAACATCCCCAAGTTCGCTGACTTCCTCATCGCCGTACAGGCGGAGATGAACAAGGTCTCGTGGCCGTCGAAGCAAGAGTTGATCCGCAGTTCGATGGTGGTGATCTTTGTGATTTTTCTGCTGGCGACGGTATTGTTTGGTTTTGATCTGTTTTGGATGTGGGCCTTCCGCGCGATTGGCGTATTGAAGGGTTAGTTTCGCATTGAATTTGGACGGGAAGACGCTTGTGAACAGTGAGCCTGACAGCACGAACTCGCCTGACGAGTCGCCCAAGAAATTGGACGCTGCTGTACCGCATGTGCCGCCCACGGCAGATGTCGCCGCTCCGGTTGCGAATGTGCCCGCCGACAAGGTCGAGGACCAGGACAAGGTCGAGGACGCCGCCGAGGTGACAGGTTCGGAAGTGTCCCCGGACGAAACGTCGCCCGCTGAACCAGTTGCCGCTGAGCAGGATGAATCTGAAGCAGAGGCCGAAGAGCCGGCTGAGACGATGGCCCTGGGTCCGGCTGAGCCGCTGATGGATATTAGTGGCGAAGAAGAAGAAATTGAATTTCAGTGGTACATCCTCAAGGTGCAGGTGAATCGGGAAGACACGATTCGCGACGCCTTGCACCGCCGCGTCAAGGTGGCGGGGCTGGAGAAGTATTTCGGCGAGATTGTCGTGCCGACGGAGGATGTGGCGGAGTACAACAAGAGCGGCAAGCGTCGCATCGTCAAGCGCAAGCTTTATCCCGGCTACATCGTCGTAAACATGGCGGTCAACGACGACACCTGGTTCTTGGTTCGCGACACATCGGGGATCGGCGACTTTACCGGTTCGATCGGCAAGCCAGCGCCGCTGCCGATGCACGAAGTGGAAAAGCTGCTGAAAATCAGCAAGCCGGAAGAAGGCGATAGGAGCCAGGTGCGCACGGCGATTCCGTTCAAACATGGCGATCATGTGCGCGTCAAGGATGGCCACTTCCAGAATTTTGAAGGGGATGTCGAATCGATCGACGAAGCCAATGGCCGGGTCACGGTGATGATCAGCATTTTTGGCCGTTCGACGCCGGTCGAACTCGAG
The DNA here is from genome assembly GCA_963205385.1 of Planctomycetota bacterium. Classification (GTDB taxonomy): domain Bacteria; phylum Planctomycetota; class Planctomycetia; order Pirellulales; family Pirellulaceae; genus JAEZGD01. The sequence continues at coordinate 2,857 of CAUJKE010000380.1, forward strand.
CACTGGCAAGTCGAAAGCATGTAGCGTGCGCGCGGCATTTTAAGAACTCACAGCCTCACTTTAGTAGTCAAGCGTAAAGAAACATGGCCAAGCAAGTTGTCGGTCAAGCCAAATTTCAAGTTCCCGGCGGTCAAGCCACCCCGGCGCCGCCTGTGGGCACGTCGCTGGGTCGTTACGGCATTAACCTGGGGCAATTCGTACAACAGTTCAACGATCGCACGCGCGAGTTTGCCGGCACGCCGATCCCGGTGGTCGTCACGGTGTACAACGATCGTTCGTTCGATTTCATCACCAAGAGCCCGCCTGCCGCCGCCATGCTGAAGCTGGCCGCCGGCATCGCGAAAGGCTCCGGCGTGCCTAATCGCGACAAAGTCGGCAAGGTGACTCGCGCGCAGGTCGATGAAATCTGCCAGAAAAAAATGGAAGACCTCAACGCCCGCGACCTCGCGCATGCCCGCGGCATGATCGAGGGGACCGCTCGCAGCATGGGCATTGTCGTCGAAGGCTGATTCGCAGAAGGCTGAGTCATCCGCAACGTTGCAACTGAAATATAGCTGAAGTCGTTGAGACTTCGGCTTAGGCTGAGCCGGCTTCGCGCCGGGCTTAGCCGATCCGACCGCTGGACGAAGCATCAACGGCAAGCCTGCCACTGATGGGCGGGAGTCCACGGCGGACATCCGATCCCAGGAATTCGTGTCCACCGCCACACCACCGAGTATTCGTATGAGCAAGCAATCGAAGCGCTATCGCGCCCTCGCCGCCAAGGCCCCGCAAGAGGCGATCCCTCTCGCGCAAGCGGTTGATACCATCAAGACCTTTGGCACCACCAAGTTCGATCAATCGGTCGAGATCCATATTCGCCTGGGCATCGACGCCAAGCAGGCGGACCAGTTGGTTCGCGGCTCCATCGTGCTTCCGCACGGCATCGGCAAGACGCTCCGCGTCGCGGTGTTCGCCAAAGGCGACCTGGCCAAGGCGGCCGCGGAAGCCGGCGCCGATCATGTCGGCGAAAAGGATCTGGCGGACAAGATCAAGGACGGCTTCCTGGATTTCGACGTCTGCATCGCTTCGCCGGACATGATGGGTCTCGTGGGTCCGCTCGGCCGCGTGCTTGGTCCGCGCGGGCTCATGCCGTCGCCGCGGGCGGGCACCGTCACCACGGATGTCGCCAAGGCCGTTAAGGAATACAAGGCCGGTAAGGTCGAGTTCCGCAACGACGACACAGGCATCGTGCATGCCGTGGTGGGCAAGGTCAGTTTTCCGGCGGAGAAGCTGACAGAGAACGTGCAGGCCTTTATTAACTACATCAACAGCCTTAAGCCGCACGCGGTCAAAGGAACTTACGTGAAGAGCATTGCGCTCGCCGCCACCATGAGTCCTGGCGTGTTGATTGCCGCGTAGGTTCGTGTCGCTGTTGCCGGGCAACGCCTGGCAATTTCCGCCAAGAGTCAACCCAACCGCGCTCTCGGCGGCCGCCGAGAGTGATTTACCAAAATTGTCAAAACGTCAGGTAGCCTGTCATGAGTAAATACGTCAAAGACCTGATTTCGCAGGAAGTCGCGCGGCGCCTTGAAGGCGTCAACGACGCGCTTCTCGTGAACATGATCGGCTTGGATTCGTCCAAGACCTATCTCCTTCGCAAACGCCTGCGTGAGAAGAACATTCAGGTGTTGGTCGTCAAGACCAGCCTCGCGCGGCGCGCGGTCGAAGGGACTTCGCTCGCGGCGGCGTTTGCGGACGCGAGCGGCACGGTCGCTGTTTGCTGGGGGAGCGAGGACTTCGTCTCGCTCGCCAAGGAAATTGCCGAACTGCACAAGGGCAAGGAGTTCGATAAGTTCGAAGCCCGCGGCGGCGTGATGGATGGCGAACAACTCACGCCGGAGCGCGTCGTTGAAATCAGCAAGTGGCCGAATCGCGCCCAGCAGCTTAGCATGCTGGTCGGGCAGATTCTGTCCGCAGGGTCGAACCTTGTTAGCCAAATCAAGGCCCCCGGCGGCAAATTGGCCAGCCAGATCGAGAAGAAGTCCAAAGGATCGGAAGGATCAGAACAACCAGAAGAAGGCACTCCTGCCTAACTCATACAAGCTCGCCTGGAACGTATCCACGGCGAACCCCATTTTCCCAACCCCACGTGTTTGTGCTTCGAGCCGGTCGATCTCGCACCCCGCCGAAGTTGAGAAAGGAAAGTCAGAACCATGTCTGAAGTTGCTGCTGAATTGAAAGAAATCGGCGACAAGATCGCCAACCTCACGCTGAAGCAAGCCAAGGAGCTCAGCGATTACCTCAAGGATGAATATGGCATCGAGCCCTCCGCAGGCGGGGGTGTCATGATGGTCGCCGGCGGCGATGCTGGCGGCGGAGCGGCGGCGGCTGTCGAGCAAACCGAGTTCGACGTCGTCATGACCAGCTTCGGTGATAAGAAGCTCGATGTCGTCAAGGAAGTCAAGAACATCACCGGCGCTTCGCTGATGGAAGCCAAGAAGCTGGTCGAGGGGCTCCCCGCCAAGATCAAGGAAAAGGCGTCCAAGGAAGATGCTGAGAAGATCAAGGTTGCGCTCGAAAAGGCCGGTGCTGCTGTCGAGCTGAAATAGGCTCGTTAGAGGGGGTGGTGGAATCCGACGGAACTTCCCACGGCGTTGCCGGCTTGCCCGGCATCGCCAAACCTGCAATAACATAAGTTGCGGACAGCACTTGCGGCGTTGTCGTAGGTGGCTCGTGGGGTTCCCGCCTGGATTTTGCCCTCCTGGGTTTGGCCCACTTGGGTTGTTGATCGTGGCGGTTGGTGGCTCAACAGATGGCGCGGGGTTGGCTGGACGGCTCCTCCGCGCAGGTGAATGTCGCTTGATGCGGAACCAATTCGCGGTGCGGGCGCACGTGTGTGCAGGTGCGATTTGCGGCGAAGCTGCGCGCTTGCAGAGGAATGTTTTTACGCGTGGGCATTCCTTCGTTTCTTTCGACCGGCCGCGTGGTCCGGTCGTATTTCGCGGTGTTATGTCTGTGCTTGGGTTTCGCGCTCGAGTCAGGCGCCGGGGCCGCGTTGTCGCGTCTCTCCCTTAGGACTTCCTTCCCTACGGAGCTTTTTCGCTTATGGCTACATCCGCGCAGCGACGTCTTGAACCTAAGGAAATTCGTCAGTTTGGCAGCGGTCGCGGGGCGTTTTCAACGCCTGATTTGACTGTCATTCAGACCGAAAGCTATAAGGCCTTCTTGCAGGAAGAAGTGCCTGCCGAAAAGCGCAAGGACCAGGGCCTCGAGAGCGTCCTGCGCGAGATTTTCCCCATCGAGAGCTACGACAAACAAATCAAGCTCGATTACCTCAAGTTTGAACTCGGCAAGCCGCGCTACACGCCGGAAGAATGCCGCCAGTTGCGCCTGACCTACGGCCAGCCGTTTCGCATCTGGCTGCGCCTCAACAAGGAGCAGCCGATCGAGGAAGAGGTCTATCTGGGCGATATTCCGATCATGCTCGGTGGCGGCGAGTTCATCATTAACGGCGCCGAGCGCGTCGTGGTGAGCCAGTTGCATCGCAGCCCCGGCGTCGACTTCGTCGAGGAAGAGGAAGGGACGACGGAGCGCAAACTGCCCAACTGCCGCATCATTCCCGAGCGCGGTAGCTGGATTGAACTCAACGTGACCAAGAAGGACACGCTCAGCGTCCGCATTGACCAGAGCGGTAAGTTCTCCGCCATGACGCTGATTCGCGCCATGAGCCCCAAGTACGGCACCGATACCGAAATCATCAAGGCGTTCTATCAGACCGACTCCGAGAAGATTGTTGATGGCCGCAGCGCCGCCAAGATCGAAGGCAAGATCGCGGTGGATGATATTGTCTACCCGGTCAGTAGCGAGCGGGCAGGCGAAATCATTGTCGAGGCGGGGCACAAGATCACCAAGAACGCAGCCGAGTTGATCTGCACCAGCGGCATCAACAAGGTCGAGGTGATGCCGCCGCCCAAGGTGCCCATCATTTTCAATAGCCTGGCGGAAGACACCACGAGCAGCCACGAAGAAGCCCTGCTCCGCATCTACCAGCGACTCCGTCCCGGGAATCCGCCGCAGCTCGAAAAGGCGCGGTCGTTGTTCAACGAAAAGTTCTACGACGTCAATCGCTATCGTTTGGGGCGCGTCGGCCGCTTCCGCATCAACCGCAAGTTGAATCTGACGGTTAGCGAAAAGGAAATGACCCTCCGTCCCGAGGATATGATCGCGTCGATCAACTACCTCATGGAACTGATGGCCAAGGGGGACGAAGCGCACATCGACGATATCGACCACTTGGGCAATCGCCGCTTGCGGACGATCGACGAACTCGCGAGCGACGAATTGCGCAAAGGTTTTCTCAAGCTGCGCCGCACGGTGCAAGAGCGGATGAGCCTCAAGGATGTCGAGGACATGACGCCCCGGAGTTTGATCAACCCCAAGAGCATCTCCGCGGCGATCGAGTATTTCTTTGGCCGTGGCGAGCTTTCGCAAGTCGTCGATCAGACCAACCCGCTCTCGCAGTTGACCCACGAACGGCGGTTGTCGGCGCTCGGCCCTGGCGGTTTGAATCGCAAGCGGGCGGGGTTTGAAGTGCGCGACGTGCATATTTCGCACTACGGCCGCATCTGCCCCATCGAGACGCCGGAAGGTACGAACATCGGTTTGATCTCCAGCCTGGCGATCTATTCCGGTGTGGATGACTATGGCTTCCTGGTCACTCCGTATCGCAAAGTGCATAAAGGCAAACTGACGGATGAAGTCTCGTGGCTGCGGGCCGACGAAGAGTCGGATGCGTACGTCGCGCCGGCGGATACCGAGGTCGACGAACACGGCAAGCTAGTCGCCGGTCCCAACCTGATTGCCCGCCATCGCAGCGACTTCCAGATCGTGCAGCCGGAGCAGGTGGTCTATATGGATGTCGCGCCGAGCCAGATGGTCGGCGTGTCGGCCGGTTTGATTCCGTTTTTGGAACATGACGACGCCAACCGCGCGCTCATGGGTTCCAACATGCAACGCCAGGCGGTGCCGCTGTTGGTGACGGAGCCGCCGATCGTGGCGACCGGCATGGAGAAGGATGTCGCCCGCAATAGCAGCATGGTCGTCCGCGCGAAGCGGGCGGGCAAGGTGAGCTATGTCGATGCCGACCGCATCGAAGTGGCATCGGATGTCTACTATCTCAAGAAGTTCCAGGGCCTCAACGAGCGAACCTGTCTCAACCAGAAGCCGATCGTCCGCTTGGGCGACAAGGTCGAAAAGGGGCAAGTCCTCGCCGATGGCGCCGCCACGTTCCAAGGCGAGCTCGCGTTGGGCCGTAACCTGCTCGTCGGCTTCATGTCGTTCGATGGTTACAACTATGAAGACGCGATCATCATCAGCGAAGAGCTGGTGCAAAGCGACGCGTTGACCTCGATCCACATCGAAGAATTCGACGTCGAAATCCGCGAGACCAAACTCGGCCGCGAGGAGTTCACGCGGGACATTCCCAACGTCAGCGAGAAGGCGCTCCGCAATCTCGATGAGAACGGCATCGTGCAGGTCGGCACGTTCGTCAAGCCGGGAGATATTCTCGTCGGCAAGGTTTCGCCCAAGTCGAAGACCGAACTGACGCCGGAAGAGAAACTGCTGCACGCCATCTTCGGCCGGGCCGGTGAAGACGTGAAGAACGATTCGCTGGAAGTCCCTTCCGGCATTGAAGGGATCGTGATCGAGGCGCAGAAATTCAGCCGCCGGATGAGCCTCTCGGAAGACGAGCGCAAGATTTTTGAGAAGGAACTCAAGGATGCGGAGACCGAAGGCAACAACCGCATCGCGCACGTCTTTGCCAGTTTGATTGAAGAGCTGGAAGGCGTGGTCGGCAAGACGTTGACGGACGAAGACGGCACGCCGCTCGCCAAGGATCAGGATCCGAAGTTCGTCGCCGAAAAGGCTGCGACTTTCCGCCTGAGCATGGTGACCGGCAAGCTCCGCAGCGAAGACAAGATCGCGGACGCGGAGAAGCTTTACAAACAAGCGTGGCCCAACGTGGAAGCGGCCATCGACGATCGGGATCGCAAGCTCAACAGCATGAAGCGCGGCGATGAACTGCGCAGCGGCGTGTTGCAAATGGTGAAGGTATATATCGCCACCAAACGCGTGATCAGCGTCGGCGATAAGATGGCCGGTCGTCACGGCAACAAAGGCGTGATCGCCAAGATCTTGCCGGTCGAGGACATGCCGTACCTGCCGGATGGCCGCCCGTTGCAGATTCTGCTCAATCCGCTAGGCGTTCCTTCCCGCATGAACGTGGGGCAGATTCTCGAGACCCATCTCGGCTGGGCTGGCGGCACGCAAGGCTTCCAGGCCATCACGCCGGTGTTCGATGGCGCGACCGAGGCGGACATCAACAAGGCGCTCGCGGAAGCCGGCCTTCCCGCGCACGGCAAAGTGCGGCTGGTCGACGGCCGCACCGGCGAACCGCTGGCGCAAGAGACCACGGTGGGCTACATGTACATGCTCAAGCTGCATCACCTGGTCGATGACAAGGTGCACGCCCGCAGCACGGGCCCGTACTCGCTCATCACGCAGCAACCGCTCGGCGGCAAGGCTCGCTTTGGCGGCCAGCGTTTTGGAGAAATGGAAGTCTGGGCGCTCGAAGCTTACGGCGCGGCTTACATTCTGCAGGAACTGTTGACCGTCAAGAGCGACGACGTCGAAGGCCGCACCAAGATTTACGAATCGATGGTCAAAGGCGAGAACACGTTGCAAGCCGGCACGCCGGCTAGTTTCGACGTGCTCTGTAATGAAATCCGGGGCTTAGCGCTCAACATTCAACTGGAGAAACGACGCGTGTAGGAAATTGTTAATCCGCGTTCTCTCGCCAATGGGGAGAGAACGCCTGACGGGGCCGCCCAGTCCCCGTCCAGCGGTAATGTAACGGGCGGTGATGTCACGATGGATGAAGCCTGAGGTTTCATTCGTCCCCCCAACTCCAGTTCCCGCACAACAGCACAACTCATTAAGGGAGCACGCCATGGTAACCAGCGAATCCTCGTACGACCGGATTAACGATTACGCCTCCGTAAAGATCAGCCTCGCGCGGCCGCACGATATTCGGAGTTGGTCCTTTGGTGAAGTCAAGAAGCCGGAGACGATCAACTACCGCACCTACCGTCCCGAAAAGGATGGCCTGTTCTGCGAGCGCATCTTTGGCCCCGAAAAAGACTGGGAGTGCGCCTGCGGTAAGTATCGCGGCATGAAATACAAAGGCATGATCTGCGATCGCTGCGGCGTCAAAGTCACGCACAGCCGCGTTCGCCGCAAGCGCATGGGCCATATCGAGCGGGCCGCGCCGGTCGTGCATATCTGGTTCTTCAAGGCCATGCCCAGCCGTCTGGGCAACTTGCTGGACATGAAGACCAGCAGCCTGGAAAAAGTGATTTACTTCCAGGACTACGTCGTGACCGAACCGGGCACGACCGAGTTGCAGCGCCAGCAGCTTCTGACCGAGGAAGAGTTCCGCGCCGCCCGCGAAAAGTGGGGCGAGACGGCGTTCGAGGCGGACATGGGTGCGGAAGCGGTGCGCAAACTGCTCATGCAGCTTGATCTCGTCACGCTCTCGGCGCAACTCCGCAAGGAACTGGCCGAGACCAATTCCAAGCAGAAGAAGAAAGACCTCATCAACCGGCTCAAAATCGTGGAGTCGATCCGCGATAGCGACAACAAGCCGGAGTGGATGGTGCTGGACGTGATCCCGGTGATTCCGCCTGACTTGCGGCCGTTGGTGCTGCTCGACTCCGGCAACTTCGCGACGAGCGACCTCAACGACCTCTATCGCCGCATCATCAACCGCAACAATCGGCTCCGGAAGCTGGTCGATCTCAACGCGCCGGAAGTCATCATCCGCAACGAGAAGCGGATGCTGCAGCAATCGGTCGACGCGCTCTTCGACAACAACCGTTGCAAGCGCCCCGTGCTCGGCTCGAGCAATCGCCCGCTCAAGTCGCTGACCGACATGATCAAAGGCAAGCAGGGCCGATTCCGCGAGAACCTGCTCGGGAAGCGCGTCGACTACTCCGCGCGGAGCGTGATTGTGGTCGGGCCGCGGTTGCGCCTGCATCAATGCGGTCTGCCCAAGAAGATCGCGCTGGAACTGTATCAGCCGTTCATCATTCGCAAGCTCAAGGAACTGGGGCACGCCGACACCATCAAGAGCGCCAAGAAAATGCTGGAGCGCAAAGATGAAGAGGTGTGGGATATCCTCGAGGCGGTGATTAAGAACCATCCGGTGTTGCTCAATCGCGCCCCCACGCTCCACCGCATGGGAATTCAAGCGTTCGAGCCGAACCTGGTCGAAGGCAACGCGATTCACTTGCATCCGCTGGTGTGCAAAGGCTTCAACGCCGACTTCGACGGCGACCAGATGGCGGTCCACTTGCCGCTTTCGATCGAGGCCCAAGTCGAAGCGCACACGCTGATGATGTCCACCAACAACATCTTCGCGCCCAGCAACGGCAAGCCGATCATGAGCCCGTCGCAGGACACGGTCATGGGTTGCAACTACATCACTTTGATGTTGCCGAACCGTCCCGGCGATGGCATGAAGTTCTCGTCCTTCGCGGAAGCGGATTATGCGTTTGCGATGAAGAAGATCGACCTGCACGCCCGCATCTTTGTTCGCCTGCCGGCGGATCGCCGCCTTAAGGACGAAGAGGACAAGACGAAGCCCGGCGCGCTGATCGAGACGACCTTCGGGCGAATCTTGTTCAACACGATGCTGCCGATGGGGATGGACTACTACAACATCCCGCTCAAGTCGAGCGACCTGGCGGCGGTGATTTCCGATTGTTACCAGCGTCTGGGCCGCCGGGCGACGATCGACCTTTTGGACAATATGAACCAACTCGGCTTCCGCGAGAGCACCCGCAGCGGCCTCTCGTTCGCCACGGACGACCTGGTCACGCCGGTCACGAAGCTCAAGATCATCGGCGAGGCCGATAAGACGGTGATGAAGTTCAAGAAGCTCTACGAGCGCGGCGTCATCACGGAAATGGAACGTTACAACCAGGTGCTCGATACCTGGACGCATGCCCGCGAACAGATCTCGACCGAGATGATGGCGGCCATGCAAGCGGACGACCGTGGCGGCCATGGGTATGTCAACCCGGTCTATCTCATGGCGCATTCCGGCGCTCGGGGCGGCATCGAACAGATTCGCCAGCTCGCAGGCATGCGTGGTTTGATGGCCAAGCCGACCGGCGAAATCATCGAGACGCCGATCAAGGCGAACTTCCGCGAAGGACTGTCGGTGCTCGAATACTTCAGTTCGACGCACGGTGCGCGCAAGGGTCTCGCCGATACGGCTCTCAAGACGGCCGACTCCGGCTACTTGACCCGCAAGCTGGCGGACGTCGCCCAGAACGTAGTCATCACCACCGAAGACTGCGGCACCACCCAGGGCATCACCAAGGGGGTCATTTATCGCGGCGAGAAGGTGGAAGTGGCGCTCCGCGCGGCGGTCAACGGCCGCGTCAGTCGCCAGAACATCGTCAACCCCGTGACCGACGAAGTGATCGTGCGCGAAAGTCAACTCATCACGCCCGCCGTCGCCCGCAAGATCGAAGGGATGGGCCTGGAGAAGATCCAGGTCCGTAGCCCGCTGACTTGCGAAGCCGCGCTAGGCGTGTGCCGCGCTTGCTACGGCATGGACCTCTCCACAGGCAACATGGTCGAAGAGGGGATGGCCGTCGGGATCATCGCCGCCCAAAGCATCGGCGAACCCGGCACGCAGCTTACGATGCGGACGTTCCACATCGGTGGTTCGGTGAGCACCAGCGTCGAAGACAGCGACATCAAGGCGAAGAAGGGCGGTTTTGCCCGCTTCACGCGGATGCGGGTCGTCAAGAACGACGAAGGCAATTCGATCGTGCTGACGCGCAACGGCGAAATCTCGCTGCTCGATCCCAAGGGGCGCGAGGTTGAAAAGTTCGACGTGCCGACCGGTGCGCAACTGATGGTGGAGGAAAACGCCGAGGTCAAGCCGGGCCAGGTGCTTTGCCAGTGGGATCCGCACTCGATTCCGATTTTGGCGGAAGTCGGCGGCAAGATCCGCTACGAAGACGTCGTCGAAGGCGAGACGATGCGGATGGAGAAAGACGCCGGTGGAACCGTGCGCCGCATGATCATGGATCACAAAGGCGAGTTGCATCCGCAGATCGTCGTCGAAGACGCAGACGGCAAGCCGCTGGACGTCTACTTCCTTCCCGAGCGAGCCCACATCATCGCCGAGGAAGGCAAAGTGGTCTCCGCCGGTTCCGCGATCGCCAAGACGCCGCGTGAAGCCTCCGGCATTACGGACATCACCGGCGGTCTCCCCCGCGTGACCGAAATCTTCGAAGCCCGCAAGCCCAAGGATCCCGCGGTGATCGCGGAGATCGACGGCGTGGTCGAGATTATGAGCGAGAAACGCCGCGGCAAGCGGACGATTGTCGTCAAGAGCGAGTCCGGCATCGAACGCGAGCACCTCGTCCCCCACGGTAAACGGTTCCTGGTTCACTCCGGCGACCATGTGAAGGCCGGTCAGGCGCTCGTGGAAGGGCCGCTCGTGCCGCACGATATCCTCCGCATCTCCGGCGAAGAGGCGGTGCAGCAGTACCTCGTCCACGAAATCCAAAGCGTCTACCGCTCGCAGCGCGTGGACATCAACGATAAGCACATCGAGATCATCATCGCCCGCATGTTGCGCAAGGTGAAGATTGAGAACCCCGGCGACACCAATCTCCTGTCGGGCCTGGTGATGGACAAGTTCGAGTTCCGTCAGGTGAACCAGAACCTGGCCAAGTGCGTGAAGATCAGCGACAAGGGGGATAGCGACTTCGAGAAGGACGCGATTGTTCCCAAGGAAGCGCTGGAGCAAGTCAACGCGCAGATCGACGCCCTCGGCGGCACGCCTGCCAAGGGGGTCAAGCCGAAGTTCGCGACGGCCAGCACGCAGCTTTTGGGCATTACCAAGGCCGCCGTGCAGTCGAGCAGCTTCATCAGCGCGGCGAGCTTCCAGGAAACCACCAAGGTGTTGACCGAAGCGGCGCTGGCCGGCAAGGTCGATAATCTCGTGGGTCTCAAGGAGAACGTCATCCTGGGCCACTTGATTCCCGCTGGAACCGGTTTCCACACCTTCCAGGAGGCGGAAGTCCGCTACCAACCGGAGGCGCTCCAAGCCTTGGCGGCCGAAAAGGAGCGGGCGCTTGTGTCGAGCTTCCCGCTGCTCGAAGCGGCCGGCGATGGCAATGGCGATTCGACCGCGACCCCAACCGCGGCCCCGACTCCGCCAACGCGAGCGGCTACCGAACCCGCCAAGTCGCTCGACGAACTGATCCGCGGCGGCGAGGATGCGAATTAGACCGACTTAGACGAGAAATCACGAAGCGGCAGTTCCGGCGGGTTAGTCCGCCGGGGCAGCCCGCCTCGCAAGCCAGTACCATGAGCGAGGATCGGAAAGCGGTGGGACAGTCACTTGACACTCCCCTCGATTTCGATACCTTGATAGATTCCCTTTATTGACCAAGTCACCACCGTAGTGCGTGGAAAGTTATGCCGACAATCAACCAACTGGTCCGCAAGCCCCGTAAGTCCCAGCGCCGCGTGACGAAGAGTCCCGTGCTGGACTCCTGCCCTGCCAAGCAGGGGGTCTGCTTGCAGGTCCGGACGATGACCCCCAAGAAGCCGAACTCGGCTCTTCGCAAGATCACCCGCGTGCGTCTTTCCAATGGGAAGGAAGTCACCGTGTACATCCCCGGCGAAGGGCATAACCTGCAAGAGCACTCCATCGTGCTCGTGCGTGGCGGCCGGGTGCGCGATCTTCCTGGCGTGCGTTATCAGGTGGTTCGCGGCGCGCTCGATACGCTCGGCGTCGATGGCCGCAAGCAATCGCGCAGTCGTTACGGCGCTAAGAAGCCTTAAAACGGCCGCGTTGCACTGTTCGTTTTCATTGCCTGCGTAGACGGATTCGCAATTCATTTCGGAAGCCAAATATGGGTCGTATTACCGCCAGCCGCACCTCCCTCAAGCCTGATCCTCGGTACGGCAACATCCTGATTAGCAAGTTCATCAACTGCCTGATGTGGGACGGCAAGAAGTCCACCGCGCAGAACGTGGTGTATGACGCCATCGACATCATCCGCGAGCGCGTCAAGGACCACGACCCGGTTGAGGTTTTCGTTCAGGGGATTGAGAACGTCAAACCGCACGTGGAAGTCCGTAGCCGTCGCGTCGGCGGTGCTGCCTATCAGGTTCCCATGCAGGTGAACCGCAATCGTCAGCAGTCGCTGGCCATTCGCTGGATTTTGCAAGCGGTGCGCGACAAAAAGGGGCGCGGCACGGCCGAGAAGTTGGCCGACGAGATGATCGCCGCCGCCAACCGCGAAGGCGCCGCCGTCACGAAGCGCGAAAACGTCCACCGTATGGCCGATGCCAACAAGGCGTTCTCGCACTTCGCCTGGCAGTGATTTGCCTGGTTCACCCCCCAACGACCACAACTCAAACGCCGCGATTCATTCCCCTTGATCGCGGCGTTTTTGCGCGCTTTGCCTAAAATTTGAGCCTCCAGGGGCGTCTCCGCAAACAATTCCCCTGCGAGAATGTCTAAAATTCAACGCGCTCGCTTCGCCTTCCAACTCACCGCATCCGTCTTCAGCCACTAAGCAGTCATGTCCACACGCAAGCTAGAAAACCTTCGCAATATCGGCATCATCGCCCACATCGACGCCGGTAAAACGACCGTCACCGAGCGGATGCTGTATTACAGCGGCGCCAAGCACCGCGTGGGGCAGGTCGATAAAGGCACCACTGAGACGGACGACGATCCCGAGGAGCAGCAGCGCGGCATTACCATTTATGCGGCGTGCGTCACGTTTCCCTGGAAGGACGTGACCGTCAACCTGCTGGATACGCCGGGGCACGTCGATTTCACGGCGGAAGTCGAACGCTGCTTGCGCGTGCTCGATGGCGCCGTGGTGGTGTTCAGCGCGCGCGAAGGGGTGGAAGCTCAGAGCGAAACGGTGTGGCGTCAGGCGGATAAGTACAACGTGCCGCGGCTGGTGTTCATCAACAAGCTCGACCGCGAAGGGGCCGATTTTGAAGGGACGCTCGCGCAAATCGAGAAGCGACTGGTCGCGACGCCGATCCCGATTCAGATCCCCGTGGGGCTAGGACCGCCGCATGTCGAAAACCCGTTCCGCGGCATCATCGACCTTATAGAAATGCAGATGCGGACGTTCGATACCGGCGATGAAGGCCGCACCATTCACGTGACGGACATCCCGCCGGAACTGCTCGACGACGCGCTCACGTGGCGCGAAATGATGCTCGAGAAGCTCTACAACTTCAGCAACCCGTTGATGGAATTGGCCTTGGCGGAAGAAGAGATTCCCGCGGAGCTAATCCGCAAGGCTCTCCGCGAAGCGACGCTCGAACGGCAAGTGCAACCGCTGTTGTGCGGTTCGGCCTTGCACGGCATTGGCGTGCAGCCGGTGCTCGATGCGGTGCAGTATTATCTTCCCAGTCCGGCCGATCGCCCGCCGGTGCGTGGCGAGTCCCCTGGCAAGAAGAAAGGCGAAGTGGTTCCGGCGGAACGCAAGCCCAGCGACGACGAACCGTTCTGTGGCCTGGTCTTCAAGGTATTGCCGGCGAAAACCGGCGATATGCACTGGGTGCGGGTGTATTCCGGTTCGCTCAAGTCGAACTCGCGGGTGCTTAATCCCGCGAAGAACGAAAAGGAAAACGTCGCGCAACTCTGGCATATTCACGCCACCAAGAAAGAACGTGAAGGCCAGGTCGAGGCCGTCGGTTGCGGCGATATCGTCGGCGTGATTGGCCTGCGACATTCGATCACAGGCGACACGATTTGCGACACCCGCGAACCGATCCAACTCGAATCGATTGTGTTCCCGGAAACGGTCATCTCGATGGCGATCGAGCCTGAGAGCACCGCCGAGCGCAAGAAGCTCTCCGATACGCTCGACATGCTCCAGCGCCAGGATCCCACGCTCGACGTGATTAGTAACGATACAGGCCAAACGCTCATCCGCGGCATGGGCGAATTGCATTTGGAAGTCGTCAAGAATCGCCTGCTGCGCGATTTCAAGCTCAGCGTGAAATTCCACAAGCCGCAAGTGAGTTACCGCGAAACGATCGAGAAGAGCGTGGAAGTCGTCGGCGAGTGTCATCGCATGATCGCGGGGCAACAACTTTTCGCCAAGGTGAAGATTCGGATGGAGCCGCAACCCCAAGGGACCAGCGTGCAGGTGCTCAACTTCGTGCCGGTCGGTTCGCTCCCCCAAGAACTGGTCGATGCGGCCGTCGATCAGCTCCAAGGCTGTGGCGAAGGCGGCGGCCGACTGGCGGGCTTTCCGCTCATGAAGCTGCGCGTCAGCCTTTTAAGTGGCGAAGCGGCGGAAGTCGGCTCCGATGAACAAGCGTTTCGGATCGCGGCGAACGAAGCCTTTGAGGAAGCGCTCGAAAAGGGAGGCAAGGTGCTGCTCGAGCCGATTATGAAGCTCGACATCATCACGCCGGAAGATTATTTGGGGAATTTTGTCGGCGACTTGCAGCAGCGTCGGGCGACCATCGCCAAGACCGAGAACCGCGGCAGCATGGTCGCTATCGAGGCCCACGCGCCGCTGCGAGAACTCTTTGGCTACTCCAACGCGATGCGCAGTCTTTCGCAAGGCCGCGCCGGTTGCTCGATGGAACCGCTGGAATACGCGCCCGCCCCGCCGGAAGTGGTGAAAGAGTACGCGGTTTAGGCAAGCTGTGGCCGCCGTAAGGGCCGTGCGGAGAGTTCGAGGACAACTCTTTTGCGAAAAATTGGCCCGGCCCGTTGCCAGTCGGCCATCGCTCGACTACGTTACGTGACCCAGCAATTTCCGCCGAGGCGACAGAACACGTTTGTCGCCGTCGCGAGACTGCCAGGGCTCAAAATTCGTTCCGATTCCTGCGTCGCAGGCGTTGACGACTTCGGGGAAGAACTTTAAGATCGTTGGTTTCCACTTGTCGGTAAATTGCCGCCAGGGGAATGCCGAAAGTAATGGGACTGTCAATTCCGGCCGGTTTGGCCGAATTGACCCTGGGAGTGAAAATTCGTGGCTCAGAAAGAAGTCATCCGCATTCGCATGGAAGCCTACGATCACGCCATTCTGGATCAGAGTGCCGCGGAGATTGTGGAAACTGCCAAGCGGACTCACTCCGAGGTCCACGGGCCGATTCCGCTGCCGACGCGCATCGAGCGGTACACGGTTCTCTCGGGCCCGAATATTGACAAGAAAGCTCGTCAGCAGTTCGAGATTCGAACTCACAAGCGCTTGGTTGACATTGTGCAGGCGACTGCCAAGACGATCGAGGCGCTGAACAAGTTGAATCTGCCTGCTGGCGTGGACATTAAAATTAAGGCTTCGTCGCGATAATTCTTCGCGGCGAGTTGTGACACCATCCGTATTAGGTCTATGCACCGGATGCCTCGCAGGTAATTCGGGACTAGTTGCACCGAGGCGTGCAGCAGGGCCAAGGCCCACCTGTTCCTGTAATCCTGTCGGGCGAGTGACCCAGTAGACACAAGGCGAACTGCAATGGCTAAGGGACTGCTCGGCCGCAAGGTCGGGATGACTCAGGTATTTGACGAATCGGGGCGCGCATACCCCGTAACGGTCATCGAGGCTGGGCCCTGCCACGTGCTCCAGGTGAGAACCCAGGATCGCGACGGCTATGAGGCGGTGCAGCTCGGCTTTGCGGACAAGCCTCGCCGGCTGGCGAGGCGCAGTGAACGGGGTCACGTCGCCACTCTCGAAAGCAAACGCTCCAAGAAGCTCAAGGCTGCCGGCGTTGAATCTCCCGCCAAGGCCAACTGCGAGCCCAAGCGGTTCATTCGCGAAATTCGCGGCATGGTCGATGGGCTGGAAGTCGGGCAGGAGATCACGGTGGGCTTGCTCGCGGAAGTGAAGTCGGTCGATGTGACCGCCACGTCCAAAGGCAGCGGCTTTACCGGCGTCATGAAGCGGTGGAATTTCGGCGGCCTGTGCGCGGCACACGGCGCCAAGAAGGTGCACCGCTCGCTCGGCGGCACCGGCGGCAAGGCGACCGACCGTGGTGGCGGCCGCCCCAAGAAGGGCAAGAAAATGCCTGGGCAGTACGGCAATGAGCGCGTCACCACTCGCAATATCAAGGTGGTGCGGGTCGATGAGGAAAACGGGCTGCTGCTTGTGCACGGCGCGGTTCCCGGCCCGACCGGCGGCATGGTCATTGTGCGCGAAACTAACAAATACTAAGTCATCGGCAAGCTGCGGCTTGCCTGGCATATTCGGTCATTTACAGCAGTTTGGGTGAAACATGGCTAGCTTGCCCGTTTACGATCGCACCGGCAAAGAGGTTGGTCGCTACGATCTCGCGATCACTGACCTCGCGCCGAAGATCAACAAGCAGCTCCTGCATGACGCCGTGGTGATGTATCAGGCGAACCTGCGCCAGGGAACGTTTCGCACCAAGACGCGCAGCGAAGTCGCCGGTACGACCAAGAAGATGTATCGTCAAAAGGGGACAGGCAACGCTCGGGCTGGTTCGCGCCGCACGAATATTCGCGTCGGTGGCGGGCACGGCTTCGCCAAGCGTCCGCGAGATTTCTCGTACCGCTTGCCCCGCAAGGCTTTACAGTTGGCGACTCGTATGGCGGTGGCCGCCAAGCTGGAAAACGAGCAATTGGTGGTGATTGACGACCTCGCGTTTTCGTCCCCCAAGACACGGGACATGGTGGCGATCCTCAAGGCGTTGAATCTGGACGGCCAGAGCACGCTGGTGACCACCAATGGTCACGACACGAACGTTTACAAGAGCGCCCGCAACATCGAGCGCGTGACGATTTCGCCGGTGGATCAACTAAACGCCTTGGCGATTTTGAAGCCGCGCCGCATGTTGGTCACCAAAGCCGCTCTGGATGCCTTGAAGTCAAGGGTTCCCGCGAAGCGGGCGGACGCAGAACAAGCAGAACAGGTCGAAGCCTAAAAGTAACGCCGTCCGGCACAGCCTGGCGGGGGAGACAGCATCATGACGACCGAATTGAAAACAAAACCACAGACCAAACTGCGATTGATGCCGCACGAAGTGCTGCTCAAGCCGCTGGTTACCGAAAAGAGTATTCATCGCTCGACGCGCAACAATCAGTACGCGTTTGAAGTGAATGTCAACGCCACGAAGGAAGACGTCCGGAGCGCGGCCGAAGAGTTGTTCGACGTGAAGGTGTTGCAGGTGCGGACCCAAAACCGCAAAGGCAAACCGCGTCGGCACCGTTTTCGGATGGGCAAGACCAAGAATTGGAAGAAGGCGATTATCACGCTGCACAGCGAACATCGCATTGAGTTCTACTAAGCCGAGCAATCGCGCGGGTAGCGGACGCTAACCGATCGCCAACGAACGAGACAATCCCATGGGAATTCGACAATATCGACCGACATCGGCTGGGCGGCGCAATGCAAGCGTCAGCGATTTCGCCGAATTGACCCCCGGCGCCAAGCCGGAAAAGTCGCTGTTGCGCCCCAAGCAGAAGCATGGCGGCCGTAATAACCAAGGGTTTATTACGGTGCGTCATCGCGGCGGCGGCCACAAGCAAATGTACCGCGTCATCGACTTCCGTCGCACGAAGGACGGTGTCCCGGCCCGCGTCGCCTCGATTCAATACGATCCCAACCGCTCTGCCCGTATCGCCCTGCTGCACTATGTGGACGGCGCCAAGGCGTACATTCTCGCCCCCGACAAGCTGATCGTGGGGACGATGGTGGAAAGCGGCCCTACCGCGCCGCCGGTGGTTGGTAATTGCTTGCCGCTGAAGAACATTCCCGCAGGCACCGCGATTCATTGCATTGAGCTACAGCCTGGCCAAGGCGGCGTGCTTTGTCGCTCGGCGGGTAACTCGGCGAACTTGATGGCCCGCGAATCGGCTTGGGCTCAGATTCAGCTTCCCAGTGGCGAAATTCGCCGCGTCCCCGGCAACTGTCGGGCGACGATCGGCGCCGTCGGCAATGGCGACCACATGAACGTCGTGATCGGCAAGGCCGGTCGCAATCGCTGGAAGGGGCGTCGCCCGCATGTGCGCGGCACCGCGATGAACCCGGTCGACCATCCGCACGGCGGTGGCGAAGGGCGCACCAAAGGCGGCCGGCACCCCGTAACCCCGCAAGGCAAGCCAACCAAAGGCGGCATGACGCGGAAGCGTCGCAAACCGTCGAACTCCGCGATTGTGCGCCGCCGTCGCTCGCGTCGATACGGCGTGCAGAAACTGCGCTAGGCGCTAGAGCGCACACGTACACGAACAAATTCATTACCTACAGCTAGTGAAACAAGATTATGGGCCGTTCCCTTAAAAAGGGTCCTTACGTTGACCCGAAGGTCTTCCTCAAAGTGCAACGCGCAGGCGGCGCTCCCATCAAGACTTGGGCGCGGGCATGCACGATTGTGCCGGAGTTCGTCGGCAATACGTTCATGGTGCATAACGGCAAGCAGCACATTAAGGTTTTTGTGACGGAAGATATGGTCGGTCATAAGCTGGGAGAGTTTGCTCCCACCCGCACCTTCCGCGGCCACGGCGGCAAAGCAAAGAAGTAACTTAGGATCGCGTCCACCGCGAGGTGCAACATGGCTTATCACGCCTCCCATCGCAACGCCCGCATCAGTGCCCGCAAGGTGCGCCACCTGGCGACCTTAGTGCGGGGCAAGTTCGCGGATGAAGCACTCGACATTTTGCGTTACATGCCGCATCGCGGCGCTCGCCTGCTGGAGACAGTGGTGCGCAGCGCGCTGGGCAACGCTCAGGACCCCGATCAAAACGCCGGCAAGACGGCGAGTGTGGAGCGGTTGGTCGTCGCGGATGTGCGCGTGGATGAAGGGGCGACGTTCAAGCGAATTCAGCCTCGCGCCCGCGGCATGGCGATGCAAATCCTGAAACGCACCAGTCACATTTCGGTCACGCTGAAGGATCTCGAGGAAATTTAAGATCTCAGGTCACGCGCACAATTAAGAGCATACGTATGGGTCAGAAAGTCAATCCAATCAGTTTCCGCACCGGCATCGTGATCGGCTGGAAGAGTCGGTGGTACGCTTCGAAGCAGGAGTTCGCCAATTTGCTTGTCGAGGACAAGAAGATTCGCGACTTCATCAAGAACCATCCCACCAAGTCACAGTATCGCCAGGCAGGCATTGATCGGATTGAAATCGAGCGGACGCGGGACGAAGTGCGGGTGGTTTTGCACGTCGCGCGGCCGGGGCTCATTATTGGTAAGAAGGGACAGGAGATCGAGATTCTGCAAGAGGAATTGCAGAACCTGACCGGTCGCCGCGTCAATTTGAAGGTCGAAGAGATCGGTCGCCCGGAGATTTATGCCCAGTTAGTCGCGGAAGACATTGGGCAGCAGCTCTCCAAGCGTTCGAGTTTCCGCCGCACGATGAAGCGGGCCATGGAAACGACGATGGACGCAGGCGCGAAGGGGATCAAGATTCAATTGGCAGGCCGGCTCGGCGGTTCAGAAATGGCCCGCTGCGAGAAGTCGATTTCCGGGTCGATTCCGTTGAGCACTTTGCAGGCAAAAATTGATTATGGCTTTTTTGAAGCTATGACGCCGCAAGGGCACATCGGCATTCAGGTGTGGGTCAACCAAGGCATGCATACGGGAGATGATAGCAATGGCGCTGATGCCGAAGCGGGTCAAGCACAGAAAAAGCCAAAGAGGTCGTATAAAAGGTAATGCGACGCGCGGCAATCGCGTGGTCTTTGGCGATTTCGGCCTGCAAGCGATGCAGGGCGCTTGGATCAAAGCCTCCACGATTGAAGCAGGTCGGATCGCCGGCCAGCAGTACGTTCGCGGCGAAGGTCGGCTGTACGTGCGGATGTTTCCGCACAAGTCGGTGACCAGTAAGCCGTTGGAAGTCCGTATGGGCACCGGTAAAGGCGAGCCGGACTACTGGGTCGCGGTCGTCAAACCGGGAACCGTGTTGTACGAACTCGCTGGCGTGACCGAAGATCAAGCAAAAATTTGTTTCGCACGATTGGCTCACAAGATGCCGATTCGTGTGCGAATGGTCCGTCGCCGTCCGGCCTAGTTCAGACCGCGCGTGGATGGTTGATGGAGAGTTCCCAGGCACAAGTTGGCAGCCACTAAGTTAGTAAGCGAATTGGGATCATGAAAGTTAACGAATTGCGAGACATGAGCGACGAGCAACTGGGGCTGACGCTCAAGGAAACGGCCGAGAGCTTGTTCCGCCTGCGCTTGCAATCGCAAACGGAAAAGCTCAACGCTCCCAGCGAACTGAAGCGTCACCGCCGGTTGATCGCGCAAGTAAAAACCATTCATCGCGAGCGTGAGCTCAAGGCCGCTGCTAAGTAAACGCACAACAGATATAAGAGTCGAAGTCATGCCCAAGCGAATCGTAGTTGGCTCGGTAACCAGCGATAAGACCTCCAAGACCCGGCGCGTCGAAGTTCCGCGGCTCGTCAAGCATCCGCGGTACGGCAAGATTATTCGCCGCAAGACCGTCTGCTACGCGCACGATGAAAACAACGAGTCGCACGTCGGCGACCGGGTGGAGATCGTCGAGTCACGCCCCCGTTCCAAGCTGAAACGCTGGGAATTGGTCCGGGTGGTGGAACAGAGTCGCTCGGCCGCGGAAGTCGCGGTGCAAGACGGCACGGAAGCGACCGGGAACGTTTCAACTGCGAGCGAGTAATCAACCAGGCCGCATGGGTTGGGTGTTGGTAAGTCGAGGCGGCGATAATTATAGCTAGGTTCACAGCCAGGTTTATAGCCAGGATAGTTCAGCAATGATCCAACAAGAATCACGACTGGCCGTCGCGGACAACACCGGCGCCAAAGAGGTGATGTGCATTAAGGTGATTGGCGGCTCACGGCGGCGCTATGCGTCGATCGGGGACGTCATCATTTGCAGCGTCAAGAGCGTAATCGCCGGCAGCGATGTCAAGAAGAAGGCGGTGGTGCGAGCGGTTATCGTGCGCTGCAAGCAAGCGGTGCGGCGCGCCGATGGCAGCTACATCCGCTTCGACTCGAACGCCGCCGTGCTGATCGACAATGACAACAACCCGCGTGGCACGCGCATCTTCGGCGCCGTCGCCCGCGAACTGCGTGACCGTAACTTCATGAAAATTGTTAGCCTCGCCAGCGAGGTGGTGTAATGCGTATCAAAGTAAACGATATCGTGCAGGTAATTAACGGCGATGACCGCGATGTTCGCGGCAAGGTGCTGTCCATCGACTACGAAGCCGGCAAGGTGCTGGTCGAAGGCGTCAATAAGGTCTGGAAGCACGTTCGCAAGAGCCAAAAGAATCCGCAGGGGGGGCGACTCTCCAAGGAGATGCCGGTCCAGCTTTCGAACGTCGCCCTGTATTGCCAGGCTTGCAGCAAGCCGACCCGCCTGGGTGCGCGTTACGTCGCGGACGGATCGAAAGAGCGCTACTGCAAAAAGTGCAAGGCGTCGCTCGGCAATATCGCGCCGCCCAAGGCGGCCTACGCGACGAAGAAGTAGCTGGCACGAAGAAGTAACAACATATTCCAACCCACCCAGGCCGGCGTATACCAACCGCCGGCGACATCAGGTGAGCGAGACACATGGTTCCCCGTCTGCAAGAGAGATACGAGCAAGAGATTCGCGCTGAGCTTGGCCAGGTGCTGGGCAAGTCGAACGTGCATGCGATCCCGCGGTTGACGAAGATCGTCATCAACATGGGCGTCGGCATCGCGATCCAAGACAAGAAGCACTTGGATCCCTGCGTCGAAGCGTTGACGCAGATTAGCGGCCAAAAGCCGATCGTCACGAAGTCCCGCAAGGCGATCGCCGGGTTCAAGCTCCGTGAGGAGATGGCGATTGGCTGCAAGGTAACGCTTCGTCGCCAGCGGATGTACGAGTTTTTTGACCGCCTGATCTCGCTCGCGCTGCCGCGCGTGCGCGACTTTCGCGGCATCAGCCGGACCGCCTTCGATGGCCATGGCAACTACACCTTGGGCTTGCAGGAGCAGTTGGTATTTCCCGAGTTGAACGCCGACAGGTTCACGCGGGTTCAAGGGATGAATATTTCGTTCGTGACGACCGCGGCGACGGATGACGAAGCCCGCGAGTTGCTCACCCGGTTCGGGATGCCGTTCCAGCCGGAAGGAACGACGGCGGACGCCGCTTAAATTGTCCTCGTCACTGACAAAACTTTTTTCTAGGTAGGTAGATTCCTCGTGGCAACCAAAGCACAAATGGCGAAGACGGGCCGCACGCCCAAGTTCTCGACGCGGCTGGTGCGTCGCTGCAGGATGTGCGGACGTCCGCGGGCCGTATATCGTAAATTCGGCATCTGCCGGATTTGTTTTCGTAAGCTCGCCGATCAAGGCGTGATTCCTGGCGTGCGTAAGTCGAGCTGGTAAACCCGCGAGCTAAATGTGAAACAGGAACCCAAATCACCATGATGACCGACCCCCTCGCCGACATGATGACCCGCATTCGCAATGCGGTGCGCGTCGAGCGGCAATTTGTCGAGATGCCCCTCTCTAAAGTCAAGCGCGGCGTGGCCGAAGTCTTGAAGCGCGAGGGCTACATCTGGGATTGGAACGAAGTTGAAGGCGAGCCGGCGCCGCAGTTGCGGATCGAGCTGAAATATGGCCCCAACGGCGAGCGCGTGATTCAACGCATTCGGCGTGTCAGCAAGCCTGGCCGTCGCATTTACAGCAAGGCCAAGGACATGCGCCCAGTGCTCAACGGCATGGGGATCACCATCGTCAGCACGAGCTCCGGCGTCGTGAGCGATCGCGAGGCGCGGCAAAAGAACCTTGGCGGCGAAGTGCTGTGCGAGGTCTATTAGCGCCTCGTCCATTAACGATTCAAGAACAAAGCGCCCGTGTGGCGCCTGGATAGCGAGAATTCGTCATGTCCCGTGTTGGCAGAAAACCTGTTACGATTGTCCCCGGCGCGAAGGTTAGCCTCCAGGGGAATACGATTAACGTCGAGGGTTCGCTGGGCAAGCTGTCGTGGGAGCATCGCCCCGAGGTGAAGGTCACCGTCGATGCTGAAAAGAACGAAGTGCTCGTCGAGCGTTTTGATGACGAGCGCGAGTCGCGGGCGTTGCACGGCCTGACCCGGTCCTTGATCGAGAACATGATTCAAGGCGTGACCAAGGGGTTTGAGAAGCGCTTGGAAGTCGTCGGCGTCGGCTACCTGGCCGCGATCAAAGGCGATGTACTGCAACTGCGCGTCGGCTACGCGAATGAAATCCACAAGAAGATTCCCGCGGCGCTTAAAGTGACCTGCCCCGATCAAACGCACGTGGTCGTGCAAGGTTGCGATAAGCAACTCGTCGGGCAGTTCGCCGCCGAGGTCCGCGCCGCCCGCAAGCCGGAGCCGTACAAAGGCAAAGGCGTTCGCTACCAAGGCGAGCAAGTCAAGATCAAGCCTGGTAAGTCGGCCACGAAGTAGTTTGGCCGCTCGTTTATAACATCATCATATAACAGCTAGTATCCGCCTGTCGGCCGTACCTTTCGCCGGCCGAATGCATTAAGGGCTCCGACCGTGAAGAAGCAAAAGATTCTGCAAACGCAGCGTAAGCGCCGAACCTATCGGGTGCGGAACCATCTCCGTACGACTTCGGTACGTCCTCGCCTGAGCGTGTTCCGTAGCTTGAAGCACATCAGTTGCCAGATCATCAACGATGCGGACGGCAAGACGCTCTGCGCGGCGAGCACGCAGGATAAGGAACTGCGGGAGAAGATTAAGTACGGCGGCAACAAGGCTGCCGCGGAGGCTGTTGGCGCGGCGATTGCCGAACGGGCCAAGGCCGCCGGCGTTTCCCAAGTCATGTTCGATCGCGGGCAGTTCCGTTACCACGGCCGCGTCGCCGCACTGGCCGATGCGGCTCGCCAAGGCGGCCTGCAATTTTAGTCGCCTGCAAAGTAATCCTTGCGAACCAGTGATAGCGCGCTCAACGTTGTTCGCGCTTGTGCGTTTAACGCCTGAAGCGTCAGGCAGTCTTTTTGAACTTGGGAGAGAGCATGTCGAACGATTCGTCCCGCGAAGGTCTGCTTGACCGGACCGTCCAAATCAAGCGTTGCGCCGCGGTCGTCAAAGGGGGTCGGCGGTTCAGTTTCGCCGCGATGGTGGTTGTTGGCGATGGCAAGGGCCGCGTTGGCTGGGGCTATGGCAAGGCGAACGAAGTTCCTCCCAGCGTCGAAAAGGCGCAAAAGCAAGCGATGCGGAGCATGATCGAGGTGCCGATCCAGAACGGCACGATCTCGCATCGCGTGCGCGGTCAGTATGGGGCCGCCCGCGTTATCTTGCTGCCAGCGAGTTCCGGTACAGGCGTCATCGCCGGCGCCGCCGTGCGTGCGGTGTGTGAATGCGCCGGCATCACGGACATCCTCACCAAGAGCTTCGGCACCAGTAATCAAGTGACGGTCGTGAAGGCGACCATGAGCGCGCTACAACAGTTGCGTACCAAAGAAGACATCGAGCGTTTGCGCGGAGTGACCCTGTAATGAATTTGCATGACATCAACAAAGGCATCGAAAAGCACCGCCGCCCCAGGCGAATCGGTCGCGGTCCTGGCTCCGGCCAGGGCAAAACCGCCGGCAAGGGGCACAAGGGTCAGCGTTCGCACGCAGGCTGGTCGAGCCCCTCGATTTTCACCGGCGGCGGCACTCCGCTTGTGCGGCGCGTTCCCAAGCGGGGCTTCAATAACTACGAGTTCGCCGTCAAGGTCGCGGCGGTCAACGTGGCCGAGTTGGAGAAATTGTTCGAGGCGGGGGCGACGGTCACTCCGGAGGATCTCCGCAAGGCGAACCTGGCGCGGGGAAATTTCGAAGAGCTCAAGATCCTGGGCAATGGCGAACTGACCAAGAAGCTCGTCGTCAACGCCCATCGCTTCAGCTCGAGCGCGAAGGAAAAGATCGAGAAGGCCGGCGGCCAGTGCGTGCTGCTTCCCACCAAGACAACGGTGGCCGAGAAGAAGGCCGCAAAAAAGGCTGCTGCCGCGGCGGCTAAGAAATAGTCTCCAAGAAATTCAGCGGTCCCGCGAATTTCCCGTGGCGTTTCCGCGGGGCGACAGATATTCTGTCACGCCCCGCGATTTCCCGGCTCCGCTCGGTCTTCCGGTCAGGGCGGGAGTTTTGTTAATATACACCGGTTACATGCAGGGGTTCCGTCGCAGCTTTTGCCCCAGCCGGCAAATCGCGATGCGAGCCCCCTGTCGTTTTTCGCGTACTGGGCGTCCCCGGAAACGGGCGTCCTGAGAAGACCGGCAGGCCCAAATCCAGCTCACCACGAATCGATCGTCGCCATGTGGGAAAAGCTTCGCGTTGTTTTTACGATTCCGGAACTGCGTCAAAAGATTTTGTTGACGCTGCTGTTCTTGGCGATCTATCGGGTCGGCTTTCATGTGCCGCTCCCGATCTTCAACCAGGCTCGCGCCTCGGTCGATGATACGTCAGACAGCCCGTTCGCGGGACTCATCAACCAGGTCTCCGTCTTCGCGGCGAGCGACTTGAGCCAGGCGACGATCTTCGGTCTGGGGATCATGCCGTACATTTCGGCGTCGATTATTTTCCAGTTGCTCGGCACGGTCTGGAAGCCGCTGGAAGATCTGCGCAAGGAAGGGGAGACGGGGCGGAAGAAAATTAACGAATACACGCGGTACGCCACCGTGGTATTGTGCTTTATTCAAAGCTTTTTCTACGTCAAACTGTATTTAATGGCCGCGATCCCAGATGGCGGCACGCCTTTGATAGATCCGAGTTTTCTCACTGGAAATAATCCCGCGACCCTCTCGATCGGCTGGCAGTTGGTCGCGGTCGTCACCATGACGTGCGGCACCGTGTTCCTCATGTGGCTCGGCGAGCAAATCGATGAGTTCGGCATCGGTAACGGCATCAGCCTCCTGATTATGGCCGGCATTCTCGCCCGCATGCCGGGCGCGCTGATTCAACTGTTCAGCGATACGACTTGGGAATTAGGCGGAGGGAGCAGCGGCTACAGTATCGAGACGGTGATCGTCCTGGCCTTCCTGTTCGTGGCGGTCATTGTCGGCGTGGTGTTTATCACGCTGGGGCAACGCCGCATTCCCACGCAAAGTGCGAAGCACGTTCGCGGGCGTCGTGTCTATGGCGGTGGCAAGCAATATCTTCCGCTGCGGCTGAATCAGTCCGGTGTCATGCCGATCATTTTCGCCAGCAGTTTGTTGATGCTCCCCACGATGTTGATTACCGGTTTGGGAAGATTGTTCAGTTCGCCGCAAACGACGAGCTTCATTCACTCGTGGTTTTCGCACACGTCGCTCGCTTATAACTTCTTGTACATCGTGTTGATTTACTTCTTCTGCTATTTCTGGACGGCGATCACGTTCAACCCCAAGGAAATGGCGGATAACTTGAAGGACTACGGCACGTTCATCCCTGGTTATCGTCCTGGCAAACGGACGGCCGACTACCTGGAAAAGGTGATGGTGCGGATTACTTATGTGGGCGCGGCCTTTTTGGCGGTTATTGCCATCGTTCCGACCGTGATCGCCGCATCCATGAATATCGACTACGCAATCGCAGGCTTTTACGGCGGCACGGGCCTTTTGATTGCGGTCAGCGTGGCGTTTGACCTGGTGCAGAAAATCGACAACCACCTCCTGATGCGAAACTACCGCGGGCTCATTGAGTCCTGATGTCACCTTGCGTCGTGCTCTCAACTCAGGCCCACGGCGCCAGTGTGTCGTCTCACACCAAGGTGCGAGCCCATGTTACTTGTGTTCATCGGTCCGCCCGGCGCCGGCAAGGGAACCCAGTGCAAGCGCTTGGTGGAGTATCTCGGCATTCCGCATATCTCCACCGGCGAATTGCTGCGGGACGCCCACGATGAAAAGTCGCCGCTGGGGATCATGGCCGACGGATACATGAAAGCCGGCAAGCTCGTGCCGGACCCGCTGGTGATGAGCATCGTCGGCGAGCGGCTCGATCAGCCTGACTGCCGGAGCGGCTGTCTGTTCGATGGCTTTCCACGCACCATTGGCCAGGCGGAATCACTCGACATTTACCTGCGCGATCGGGGCACCCCGCTGAACCTGGTGCTCGAACTTCAGGTGGACGAGAAAGTGCTCGTCGAGCGGATGATCGAGCGCGCTAAGATCGAGCATCGCCCCGACGACACGCCCGAGACAATCGCCAATCGGATGCAAGTTTATCGCTCGCAAACCATGCCGCTGCTCGCGTACTATTCGCAGCGCTGCCTGCTGCGCTCGATCGACGGGCTAGGCACCCCCGACGAGGTTTTTGCCCGCATTAAGGCGGTTGTCGATGCCTATCAGGCGTCCAGCGGATCGCCATGAGTGCTGACCGGACCATGAACACACGCGACACACTCTCGCTTCGCGCCGATCAAGGCCGTATGGAACCGTTGGTGCTGCGGTCAGCGCGGGAGATTCGCCTGATCCGCAAGGCGGGGCTGGTGGTCTGGGAAGCGCACCAGGCGGCGGCCAAAGTCATTCGCCCCGGCGCAACCACCGCCGAGGTCGATGCGGCGGTCGAGGAAGTCTTTCGCCGCCGGGGCGCGATTCCGCTGTTTAAGGGCGTTCCCGGTGTCGTTCCCTTCCCCGCGGTCACGTGCGTCTCCGTGAACGAAGAGGTGGTGCATGGCATCCCCGGCGAGCGGCGATTGGTCGCAGGGGACATCGTGAGCGTCGATACCGGCTGCAAGCTCAACGGTTGGTGTGGCGACGCCGCGGTCACGCATGCCGTCGGCGAAATCGACGCCACGAAACGTAAGCTCTTGGAAATCACCCAAGGCGCACTCGATTTGGCGATTGAACTGATGCCGCAGATGCAGCGCTGGAGCCAGGTCGGCGCCGCGATGGCGAAGTATGTCCGCGAGGCCGGTTTTAGCGTCGTGGAAGATTTCGTCGGGCATGGAATCGGCCGCAGCCTCCACGAAGACCCGAAGGTTCCCAACTACGCTAGTGCGGAGACGCGCGAGAGCGACTTTGAGCTCCGCGCAGGCCTGGTGCTGGCGATCGAGCCGATGGTTAACGTCGGCGTGAAGGAGGTCACTTGCCTGGCCGATCATTGGACCCAAGTCACTGTGGACCGCCTTCCCAGTGCTCATTTTGAGCACACAATCGCTCTGACCAAGGAAGGGGCGATTCCGTTGACAGGCCCACCAAGAGAAGGGGAGACGCTGGATTGACGCGAGGGCTACAAGCTGCGCAGTGTTCCCATGTTAACTATTTGTCAATTTTGCGGCGATTTCATATTGCCGCGAGCAAGAATTCCTGTCTTCGGCCCTTGTCCAGGGCGTGGTAATGGATTTATACTCAGTCGCTTTCTCCCAACGCATTGGACAGAGCTATGAAAGTCCGCAGTAGCGTGAAGAAGATCTGCGAGAATTGCAAGATCGTTCGCCGTAAAGGCCGCGTCTATGTGACCTGCAGCAACCCGCGTCATAAGCAACGTCAGGGTTAGTTGTCGCATGGCGCTGGGTGCCCCCGGCGTCTCGCAGTTTTATTGAAGATTAGGGCGGTCAGAAAAGCAATACAGTCTGCCGGTCGGCGGGCCTCAGGAGCATTGGTATGCCGCGTTTGTTAGGTATTGATATTCCCAACGATAAGCAGACGGTTTACTCGCTGCAGACGTTGTATGGCGTCGGGCCGATGGTCGCGGCCGAGTTGTGTCTCAAGGCTGGCATTAAGCCGACGACGCACGCCCGCGACCTGACGGAAGACGAAGTCGGTCGTTTGGCGTCGTTGCTGGAACGCGACTACGTGGTCGAAGGTCCGCTGCGTCGTAAAGTGCAACAAGACATTAGCCGCCTCCGCGACGTAAAGAGCTATCGCGGCATCCGCCACCGTTTGGGTTTGCCGGTTCGTGGTCAACGCACCCGCACCAACGCCCGGACGCGCAAGGGGCCCAAGAAGACCGTCGCCGGTAAGAAGGGCGTGAAGGATATGAAGTAACAGCGACATGAAGTAACAACGATACGCAGTAGCAGCCATAGGTAGCAACGGGGACACGCAGTAATCTGCTGGGCAAGAGTCTTGCCGCGGCAGTCCTGAACATTTTCGGAGATTTCGACTGTGTCGAAAGCAGCAGCTAAGAAACGCAAGGTTCGTCGTAATGTCACGGTGGGTGTGGCCCACATTCGGGCAACCTTCAACAACACGACGGTGACGATCACGGACACCAAGGGCGATACGCTCTGTTGGGCCAGCGCCGGCACGAGCGGCTTCAAGGGGAGCCGCAAGAGCACGCCGTTCGCTGGGCAGTGCGCCGCGCAACAGGCCGCCGAAAAGGCCGCCAAGTTCGGCGTCAAGGAACTCGAGGTGCGCGTGAAGGGCCCCGGGTCCGGTCGCGAGAGCGCCATCACCTCGCTGCAGTCAGCGGGGATGACCGTCAAGTTGATCGAAGATTGCACTCCCATTCCGCATAACGGTTGCCGCCCACGGAAGAAGCGCCGCGTGTAGTTTCGTCGGGGCGGCGCGTGTGGTATCGTCAAGGCGAAACTGACCCCGCCTCGCAGCCCAGCAAATAGTCGCCGCGCGATCCAGCGTGGCTTTCGGTTTTAACTTTCGGAGGCATCCAATGCATATTCGCTGGCGTGGTCTGGAACTCCCAAGCGTGGTCGAGTGCGACACCGAGACGCTGTCCGCGACCTATGGCAAGTTCATCGCCGAGCCGTTTGAACACGGTTTTGGGAACACCATCGGCAACAGCCTGCGGCGCGTGCTGCTATCCAGCTTGGAAGGAAGCGCCGTCACGCAGATCAAGATTCGCGGCGCGCAGCACGAATTCACCACCATCCCCGGCGTGGTCGAGGATATTACGGATGTCGTGCTCAACGTGAAGTCGTTGGTGGTCAAGAACCACAGCGATTCCACCCGCGTGATCACGGTCGAGCGGAGCAGCGCCGGCCCGCTGACCGGCGCCGATATCTCGACCGACGCGGACGTGGAAATCATCAACAAAGATCACGTTCTGGCGACGCTCTCGACCGACGTTCCGTTCATGATGGAAATGGTGGTCGAAAACGGTCGCGGCTACGTCCCTTCCACCGAACATAGCCAGGGGGACCACGAAATCGGCATCATCCCGATCGACGCGGTTTTCAGCCCGGTCGTGCGGGTGCGGTACGAAGTCGAGGAAACTCGCGTCGGTCAGAAGACCAACTACGACAAGCTCACGCTTGAGATTTGGACCAACGGCTCGTTGAATCCAGAACTCGCGCTGATCGAAGCCGCCAAAATCAACCGCAAGCACCTCAACCCGTTCGTGCAATACTCCGAACTGGGCCCGCGCGTGCATTCGCAAGCCCGCGGCCTGGCCGGCGCGGTCGATGCGGCGCTCGACGCCAAGTTGAATATGAGCCTGGCCGAACTCAAGCTTTCCGTTCGCGCTAGCAATTGTTTGGAATCCGAAAACATCCTCTCGGTTCGCGAGTTGGTGTCGAAGTCCGAAGATCAACTCTTGGAAGTTCGCAACTTCGGCGAAACAACCCTCAATGAAGTTCGCGAAAGACTGACAGAACTCGGCCTACGTTTGGGCATGCGGGTTCCCTCGGCCGCCCGTTAATTAGCAGCAAAAGAGACTAACTATGCGTCATCGTAGACAAGGCCGCGTCCTCGGGCGTTCGCCTTCCCATCGCAAGTCGTTGTTCCGCAACCTGGCCAGCGCGCTCATATTGACGGAGCGCGACGCCGAGTTCGACGACAACGCCCCCAAGGTGCCGGGCCGGATTATCACCACGCTCCCCAAGGCGAAGGAAGTTCGGCCGTTCGTCGAGCGCTGCATCACCTTGGCTAAGAAAGCGCTGCCTCACAAGCAAGCGGCCGATAAGCTGCTTCCCTCCGCGGAACGCAACAGCGCGGAGTGGAAGGAGTGGCGGCAGAGCGACGCCTGGCAGCAGTGGGCCAAGACTCAAGCCCCCTACGTGGCTTTGCGTCGCCGTGCGTTTGCCGCGCTGCGCGATAAGCAGGCCGTGCAAGTGCTGTTCGAAGTGGTCGCGCCCCGATATGTAGATCGCCCCGGCGGCTACACCCGCATCCTCAAGCTGGCGAAGCCCCGCCTGGGAGACGCCGGCGCGCGAGCGATTTTGGAGTTTGTCGGCGTGCGCGATCGCGTCACCGAACGCTCTGAAAAGCCAGCCTTTTCCAGCAGCAAGCCAGAATAGTCCCGCCCGTCGCTGGCCGCCGGACGCGCTCCGTCAGGAAGCGCAGCGGTCAGACACATTGATAACAGCCAATGCCACCGCCCGTGGTCGGTTTGAACCGACAACGGGCGGTTATGGTTTCTTGCAGAGGTCGTCGCGCATTCGCCGCTGCTGGCCACCTAATCAGGCATGGTGACGTGCGTCACGCGGTCGCCATGGACCGTGAATAGTCGTAGCGATTGAATCCGCTTTTGACCTTGATTCGTGTACCAAAACTCAACCCGCACGACCTGCTCGTCAGCGGTTGCTTGCGGGGCGAACGACTCGATTTCAAACGCGTCGTATTCCTGGGAAAGCCAGCTTTCGACCGCGGCGCGCTCAGGCGATTTAATCAACGCGCGTAGCGATCCTTGGTAGGTACCGTAGAGGATCACGAGCGGCAAAATAACCAAAGCGATTTGCAGCGTCACGACTACGGCGTTGAAGAACGATGAGCGCTTGCGGTGCGTCCGTTGCAGCAACACGGCCAGAAAGCAGTCCTGCAAGACCGCGCGATAGGTCTCTGGTTCGGCGACTTCCAGCGACCGTTTGCGCGGGTCACTCTGGCCGGCGGCGATGGTGTAGCGCGCCATGTATTCGGCGATGCCTGCGGTTGTCGTCGTGCAACCGCCGCGCTGGCTGCGGCGCAGCACGCCGCGCTCGATCTTTTGCTTGATTTTTTCGACCTGATCCGGCGTAGGGGACGAGGTGCGATAGAGCATGCGCGCGGCTTGATCCGCATTCAGCACGCGCTCGGCGGTCGCCATGATGTCATCTCCCATGCCAACGGCTTCGTCCCAGCGGAAACGGTGCTGGGACGAAGCTCAAGAAGGTCGCAACGTACGCTGACCAGGATTTACTTGTCGAAGTCCGACGGGAGAATCTCTTGAACGTTGCGGGTAGAAATCGCCCGCCAGACGCCGAGGTCGACATTGTTCGCCACCGGCTTGATGGAGCCATCCATCATGGAGCAGTTCACAGATCCGGTAAAATAGCTCCGCGCGGTGACAGCGGCATAGGTAGGCGTCAACGTCGGCGAGGAGGCGCTCAGCCCCTTGCCTTCTTGCCAGTTGGTCCAGTCCGTGTCATAGGTCGCGCCGTTGGATGTGCAGGGCACGATTTGATTGGGAGCAAACGTCGTCGTGAAGCCAATTTGATGGGCGCGGCCATCGACCCATTCCGTATGCCCGCTGCTCTCCTTGAAATCGCCTCCTAGCGTGCAGATGTCGGCCGTGGTGGGGATCGTGGCCAGGTCGGCGGCTGACTTGCCAGCGTTGCGATAGTAGGCGTTCCAGCCTTTGACCTCGGCAAAGCCCAGCGTGTGGCTCATGCCGTCGGCGAATTGGCTTCCCTTGAGCTTGCTATCGGGATAAGCCGCCCCAGGACCGCCGATCCGTGTCGCGGGATCCCACACAAACCAGGTGCCGAGATTGACGCCGTAGTTAATCGGATAGTGCCTGGCTTCGCCGTTCTCAAAGCGAACTTCGTCCCGCGGCTCGCCCGGCGAGATATAGGTGGGCACGCGGAGCGCGGAGAGCCGCACCGTCTGGCCATCGGCCGTGACGACGTTGCCAGCCATCCCATAGCTTTGCGTATAGTCGATTTGTTGATTGATTTGCTTTTGCTCCAGGTACGGCAGCAGCAAGGCAAAGATCGACCAACCGCTGACATTGTCCGAACCCGCCACCGGCTTGACGGATTGCCAACTGGGCGGCAACGTTGTCTGATTGGCCTCGTGATTGAGCATCGCCAGTTGAATCTGCCGGAGATTATTTTTGCTGGTCGTGCTTCGCGCCGACTGGCGCGCCGCCTGAACGGCGGGTAGCAAGATGCCGATCAGAATGGCGATGATGATCATAACGACGAGCAGTTCGACAAGCGTAAACGCTTTACGAGGTAAAGGCTTAGGTGCTATGGGCCAATACATGGCGGACTCCAAAACAAGGCTGGAAGGAAGGCGAGAATGTTCGATATTGATACTCAGTATCGAAAGTATGAGCGTATCAAGCTGAGATTGGATGTCAATAGCCCAGCGGATTCTTTTTGCTAGATGTTCTTGGTTCTTCACGATAGAGGTGCTCGGATGATTGCGCTGATTGCCCACGATCGCAAAAAACAGGAACTCGTGGACTTTGTCCGCGGGCACTTGGACTTCTTCCGCGAACACGACCTGGTAGCGACCGGCAGCACCGGCGCGCTGGTCAACCAGGAGCTTGGATTGCATGTCGAACGGGTTGCGCATGGCCCCTACGGCGGCGACTTGTTGATTGGCGGGCGCGTGGCCGAAGGGGTGGTGAAAGCCGTCTTCTTCTTTCGCGATCCGCTCACGGCGCAACCGCACGAGCCAGACGTGTCCGCGCTGTTGCGTGTGTGCGATGTGCATCACGTCCCGCTGGCCACCAACGTTGGCAGCGCGACGATGTTGGTCGCCGGGCTCCGCGCGCAAGCCGGTTAGCTCAAAAGCCTGCGCCTGGCAGCGTGACCGTCGTCGCGGGAAAGAACTGTTGATAGAGCGCGAAGCCTACGCGATAGCCTCCCAGCGTCATGGCCAAACAGCAGAGCAAGATGCCAAGGATGGCCAGGTTGCGGCGCTCGCTCTTTAGCCCCCAAATGCCAGCGATCGCACCGGCCACAGCAATCAGTGCGGCGAGCGCGGAATAAAACAACAAGCCCAGGCTCAAGATCCCCAGGATCAACGACGCGACGACGCCACCGATGGCCGCCGTATGTTGCGGATAATTCGCCGCTAAGGGCGCCTGGTATTGCGAGGCAATTGCCTGTGAGAGCTGCGCCGATTGCGCGTCGTACGGTCCCGCCCCATAGACCGTTTCGCGCGCGACGTGCGGGGATAGCGGCGCTATGGCGGCGAACGGAGAGCCTCGTCGCGGCGGCTCTGTGGCCAGCGCAAGGACGATCTCCTGCCGCGTTAACAGGGTTAAGACGGGGGTCGCCTGGTCCTGGGCGAGAGAGTCGGTTGCCGCTTCCGCCACAGAGGCGACAATGACGTCGCTCGCGGAGCTTGTCGTGGTGGACGGTTGCGAGGCGCGCGTGGTGGATGCCGGCGGTTGCACACGGCCGCCGCACTTCCAGCAACGGTTGGCGGCGCCAAGCAAGGATTCGCCGCAATGAGGGCAAGGCCATTCATCCATGCCTCGATTATGGACGCGCGCCAAGATGGCGGCAAGTCAGATGGCGGCAAGTCAGCTTCGCAGCGCGCCTCGTTACATCCCGCCTAAGAGCACCGCCGCCACTTGCCCGGTGCCTGATTGGTTGATGCAAAGCGCGGTCGTCGGGCGATTTCGCAGGGCTGCTCCGCGAACGACATTCACCGGACACTGCGGGTCTGACGTCTCGTAATTCAAAGTCACGGGAACCTCCTGCCGGGCGAGCGCCAGCACACTGCCGATCAGTTCCACCGCCCCGCCGCCGGTGCCGAGCGTTCCAAAGTAACTCTTCAGCGCGGTGACCGGGACGTCGCCTAAGATGTCGTGAATCGCTTGAGCCTCGATAGCGTCGTCCGCGCGCGTCCCCAGGCCATGCGCGTTCACATGGCCAATGTTTGCAGGCGCGAGGCCAGCTTCCTTGACGATGCCGCGCAGCACTTGCCGCCAGGCGCGGCCGGTGTTCTGCGCGCCGTCGGGGCGCGGTTCAAATCCACTGCGGCACGCCAGGACGCGGGCCAGAATCGTCGCGCCGCGTGCTTCGGCATGGGCCCGCGACTCCAGGATAATCGCCGCCGCCCCTTCCCCGTTGACGAGCCCGTCGCGCCTGGCGTCAAACGGACGCGAGGCCGCCGCGGGATCTTCTTGGTGATGGGAGAGGTTGCCGACGCCGCGATAAGTCAGCGGGGTGATGTTGAGGCGCGAGCCGGTTCCGCCGGCCAGCATTACATCGGCATGGCCGCGCGCAATCACCGCGGCGGCCTCGCTGATCGCCAACAGTGGCGAGGCGTCGCCCAGCGTGATGGTGTTGTTGGGGCCGCGCGCGTCGAGCGCGATGCCGATGTGGCACGCCGCCATGTTCGGCAGGTACTTCAGCATCCACAACGGGAAGACCTTGCTGGGAAAATTCGGTCCCCAGCGATCGAAGTCAAATCCATGTTCGTCGATCGCGCTGCGATAGATCTCCTCGACGCTCTCCAGCTCGAAGTAATACATATCGGAGCCGAGCACACAACCAAACCGGTCTGGATCGATTGTGCCGGGCGCCAGGCCGGCATCGCGGGTGGCGAGGATCGCGGCCGCATAGGCGAGTTGAATTTCGCGGCACATGACCTTCAGGCTCTTGCGCGGCGTGACGAACTCCTTCCCGTCGAAGTCCTTCACTTCGCCGCCGATCGTCACCGGAAAACCGATCTGCACCAGCGAATCGGCAATCGCGACGCCGCTTCGCTGCGCGGCCAGCGCGGCCCAAAACGGATCGCGTCCGATGCCGATGGGGCTGGCAGGCCCCAGGCCGGTTATCACGACGTCACGCTCAGGCACCATACGAAAATCCTGTCAGAGCCCCGCCGAAAAGCGCTATGCTGGGGCGTGAATCCTGCATCGTAACTTGGGCTCGAAAGACCGACAAGCGCGACAGGTGACCGGGAGAGGGGGTTTCGCAGTTTGCTGGCCGAACCCGGTCGTCACGATCGGCGCGTTTAATACCTTCGGAACACGACAAGCCTGCTCGCGATGAGCGCGGCAGCAACTCCGCGCGGCTCCTCGATTCTTGTCTGGTCGTGGACCCTTGCGAAAATGCGCTCCGGCAGCGAAAATACCCCCATTATTCAGCCGCTTCAGTCGCCGCACACGGCCGTTCGTCAGGGAGCCTTAGGATCGTCATGGTCTTTGAGAACATCGAGAAATTGCAGCGCCAGTGGACGGACAAGTACGTGGTGGTCGATGGCTCGCGCCCCGAGTTGCGCCGCTTCGATGGCCAAACCGGAATCGTCAAGACCGTCAATTTCACCGGCAAAGCGTTGGTGGAATTCGACGGCTACCATGAAAACATCGGCTGGTACGACATCGATACGCAGTGGCTGAAGATCGTCGACGCACCGCTACCGAAACCGGCCAAGCCAGAGAAAAAAGCCGCCCAGCCGGCGGCTAAAAAAGAAGCTGCTCCCGCTGCCGCCAAGCCTGCGGCGAAGCCTGCCGCCGGCGCGAGCGTGGCCGATATTCTGGCTGCCGCCCGCGCGAACAAGGCGGGAGGGGCCGCTCCCGCCGCAAAGCCTACCGCGCCAGCGCCAGCGAAGACGACTTCGACGGCGGACATCCTGGCCGCCGCGCGAAGCAAGCCTGGCCAGCCAGCGCCTGCCGCTCCGGCTACGCCAGTCCCCGTTGACGTGAAGAAGCTGAGCACGGCCGATATCATCGCCGCCGCGAAGGCGAACAAAGCAGCCGCGGCCGCGAAAGTCGCTCCCCCTGCGCCCGAACCGGTGCCGGAACCCGTGGAAGAACCGGTCGCTGCGGCGCCGGTGGAAGAGGCACCGGTGGAAGAATCGCCAGTCGAGGAAGCCGCTCCCGCCGCGGAAGCCGGCGCGCCAGCCAAGCTTGATCCCAAGACCATGAGCGTCGCCGAGATGATCGCCTACTGTAAGAAGGTCGATGCGTAACCCGGCGGGTTTCGCATTACGTCCGGCGCGGCAGGTGGCAAATCATTCGCCGATACTCGCCAATCCGTATCGCGCTTGCCAGCTGATTGTCCAGATCGAGCAAGTCGATTTGCCACCGTTTACTCGCGATGGCGTAGAACTCTTCCGTCGCGCTTCGTCCGCCGTCGGCGATCCAAATCGTGGCGTCATCGCTCGCCAAACGTTCAATCGTCTGCATTAAGGGGACGTGGAGCTGGCGATCGTAGATCAGGTCGGAGCCCAGGATCATATCGAACGGTTGTTCCGGCGGGTTGCGCCAATCGACCACCAGCCCGTTGGCCTGTGCGCCAAGTCCGTTGCGGCGTGCGTTCTCAAGCGCCAGTTCGACGGCGAGCGGATTATAGTCGGTGAACGTGACGTGCATTCCGGCGGCGAGCGCGGCCAGCCCGACAAGCCCGATCCCGCAACCCAGTTCCACAACCTGCTGGCCAGGCGGCCAGCCAGCTTTTGCGACACTCTCGCTCAGCCGCTCTGAGGTCGGCCAGAGCTGGGCCCAATAGGGATCGAGGCCGAGCGTCTCCGAGGCTTCAGGATGTTGTTCCAGAAAGCACAGCACATCATCAGGAGCCGCGGGGACGAGTAGCGAAAATGCTCGCCCTGCGACCACGACGGTCTGCTCCGTCCACCCGCCTGGTATCCAGCGCTGCGCAAGTTTCATGGTCGCCTACGGTAACACCCGCCGCCCCCTTCGCCAACGCCCAGCCAGGCCGCATGCGCCAGCGAGGGCGTAGGCTGCTCGGCGACGGGCCTGATGGCCACTCCCCACTATTGGGCAGTCATGGCGTGATTGCGACTCGTCGCCGCGGAAGCTAAACTAAAACGTTTGAAGGCCCCGTCAAGGCGGGCTGCATCGCGGTGCGCGAGGAGTAGGCACCTTTCGTCCAATGAGGGGCGATTTTTCCGTGATGCGCGGGGATTCCACAATATCGAAAGGCCACCCACGGCGGTGGGGCACTGAAAGGTCCGAAGAGGACTCCGTGGAGTTGCACGCGTTATGGATGTCAAGTTGGTTGTTGTCGGTGGTGAGGTCAAAACGACCGAAATCAAGCTCAAGCTCCCAACCATTGTAGGTCGGGGGAAAGGGGCCGGCGTTGTCTTGCAGCACCCCTTGGTGAGCCGGCAGCACTGCGAAATCTACGAGCACGAAGGCCAACTCGCGGTCCGCGATCTAGGCTCGCTCAACGGCACGTACATCAACAACACGCGTCTCACCGAACCGACCACGCTCCCTAGCGGTGAACTGCTGACCATTGGCACGGTGACGTTTCGCGCCGAATACCACGTCGATCCTAACCTGCGTCCTCCGGCGCCGACGCAGGATCTCACGCTCAACACGGCGGGTTCACCAACCGTGAAGACAGAGGCCGAGCCGGTGCCTGACTTCATGGAAGCGGTTGACGAAGCGCTCGAGGAGGAAGTGGAAGTCGAAGAGGTCGAAGTCGTCGAAGAAACGCCGGAATTCGTCGAATCCGTGGAAGAAATCGAAATTGTCGGTGAGGTCGAGGAAGTTTCCGCCAGCGAGCAACCGGTAGAGGCTCAGGAGGATGATTTTCTCGGCGACATGCTCGCGGTGCTCGACGTCGAGGAGGTGGAAGAATTGCCGCCGGAGAAGCCGACCGCGCGACAGCAAGCCGTTTCTCAACCAGCACCAGCACCAGCGCCAGCACCAGTGAAGGCCAGTTCGCCTCCTGCGGCGCAGCCTGCCCCTTCGGCCAAGAAACCACAGGCAATACCGGAGAAATCAGCGCAAAAAACATCGCAGGCGGCATCAACATCTTCATCTTCACCGTCTCCCGCCCCTGCTTCTCAACCGAGCAGTCGCTGGGTCGTTCCCACAGCGGACGACCAGGCAACGCTCCGCGCTCGGGCAGACGAGAAGGCGAAGGCGTCGGCAGCCAAAGTGCCGAAGTCCTCACCCAAGCCGGCGGTCCCGCCTGCGGCAGACAACGAGCAAACCATCATGCCGTCGCCATCGCAACCAACGGCCCATCCGCCGGCCGCGCCGGACGACGCGCCTGCCGGCAGCGATGACGATGACATCGGCAAGTTTCTTGCTGGACTCGCGTCGCCTGAAAAGCCAGAAAAACCATCGGCGTCGCCCATCGCTGAAGAAGCGGAGAAGTCTTCCCGCGAAACGAGCGATTTTCTCGCGGCGATGGGGGCGGCGGCAGCTTCGAAAGTCGAGAACCAACCGCTTCACGAGGAAGAATCACCCCGCAGCGATTTCGAGTTGGCGGATGCACCCGCGGAACCGCTGGCCGACGAACACAGCCGCGCGGAGCCAACTGACGAACCAGCCTCGTCCATGTTCACTCCGGCGACCGAAGCAGAACCGGCAGCGGAAGACCTCGCCGAGTTTCCAGAACCGGAAATCTTGGAAGAAGTGCCGGACGAAGCGGACTCGCCTGTGAATGACCACGAAGCCCACGAGGAACTGGTGGCATTTGAAGCGGAAGAAGAACCCGCAGCGCCATCCCCGTGGCCGTCGGGAATTCCACCAGTAGCCGAAGCGGCGGGGTCGGTGGAACTGGAAGAAGTGTCTTTTGACGAGGGGCCGGACGAGAGACTGGACGAGACCGCGCCGGTCAAGGATATCGACGAAGGCGCGTTCTCGGACGACGATTTCGCGGCCTTCATCGAACCGGTTTCGACGTCCGCGACGGAGGAAAATGTAGCCGCAACGACCGCCGACGTGCCTTCGACTCAGCCTGCATCCCTGGACGAGACCGCAGCGGCTTCCCCGCAGCCCGCCAGCCCTGCGGAACCAACGCCGGTGAAGCCGAAGAAGCGGCCTCATGCCGCGCCTCGTTTCCCCTTCACGCCCAAAGGGAGCGTTACCAGCAACTCACCACCAGCGACTCCGGCGGCAACCGTGGAGCCTACTCCCACCCCGTCGCAGGAAAAGTCGACGGACAGCCAGCCTGCTGACACGGCTGGAAGCAATGGTGCACAAGCGGCGCCGTGGATGAAAGCCGAAGCAACGGCGGAAGAAGCCGAAGCGAAAGCGGAACTTCCCGCGTCCAGCGGCGACGAGTCCGAAAACGTGCCGATTCCGTTGGAAGCGATGTCCGCAGCCGAAGCTGAAGCCCAGACGCCTGAGTCACAACCACCAGCGGCCGATTCCGACGACGACCTATCGACGTTTCTGAAGAACTTGGGCTCTTAACTCACCGCTTGCATCCGGCGGCGGGCCCGCACACACTACAAGGGAACTCGCTTGCTCCCCAGGTATCCCGCATGATGAAGTTGCTTCGCCGCGTTTGTTGGCTCATGAGTCTCCTCGTGATTTGGTGCGCGCTCCAGGCGCCGCTGTGGGCGCAAGGGGGGGCGGCCGCTGACGACGGGGCGAGCGAGGGACTGCAAGGCCGCTACGCCTTGGGGTATGGGCTGGTCATTCTAGGCGTCATTCTGGGCCTGCTCAATGTCTGCCGCCCCGGCAAGCGCAAAGGCGACCCCAAAAAGCCGACGTAGCCGAATTAGCCACGCTACGCTTCGCGACCGACTGCATGTTAGGGCGTCAGCACAATTTTGCCCGCCAGCGTTCCGGCCTTATGCAGCGTGTTGTCTTCTTGCAGGCGATGTGCGTCGGCAGCTTGAGAAAGCGGGAGCACCTTGCCGATGCGGGCCTTGAGCTTCTTGGTCGCGAGCCAGAGGTTGATGTCGTCGGCGCAATGCCGCTGCTCAATGGGAGAGGCCTTGAACATGACAAAGCCGAACAGCGAGCAACCCTTGACATAGAACGGCCCGACGGGGAACGGCGGCCGAGCATCGCGTCCCGCCATCATGACGATTCGTCCCCGCTCGGCGAGCATCGCAACGATGTCGTCGAAGTTCGGTTCGCGGAGCGTTTCCCAGAACACGTTCACGCCTTGGGGGGCGAATTGCTTGACTTCTTCGGCGACCTTCTGCGTTTTGTAATTCACGCACGCATCCGCTCCCAAGGCGAGCGCCTCGGCGCATTTTTCGTCGCTGCCGCCGGTTGTGATGACGCGCGCGCCGGCGATCTTCGCCATCTGCACGACCATTGAGCCTACGCCGCCGGTGCCGCCATGTACGAAGATGGTCTCGCCCGGCTCGAGGCGCGCGTGCGCGAACAATCCTAAATGGGCGGTAATCCCCACAAGCGCCGTGGCCGCGACTGTTTCATCAATCACATCGTCCGGTGTGGGATAGAGCCAGGTTTCGTCCACCGCCGCGAATTCGGCGAACGTGCCCTGCCGCCCTAAGAGTCCTTGATTCGAGCCCCAGACCCGATCGCCGACCTTGAAGCGCTTCGCGCCGGGACCAACCTCCGCCACCGTTCCTGCCAGGTCGCAGCCAATGACAAACGGCAGGGGCAGTTCCCAGTAGTTCGCGCCGCCGCGGAGGTAGGTATCAATCGGATTGACCGCCACCGCGCCCACCTTCACCAGGACTTCACTCCCCTGCGCCTGGGGCCGCGGTAAGTCACCATAGATGATTTTGTCAGGCGAACCGGTCTCTTGGATGTAAGCGGCTTTCATCATGATCGT
The DNA here is from genome assembly GCA_963205385.1 of Planctomycetota bacterium. GTDB lineage: Bacteria > Planctomycetota > Planctomycetia > Pirellulales > Pirellulaceae > JAEZGD01. Next base: position 44,197 of record CAUJKE010000380.1, read on the forward strand.
TGCTCCAGGCGAGTCGGGCGTCGTGGTCTTCGCCATTGTAGCAGGCGAACTCGGTGGTCTACACGGGCGAGCCATCGCACGAACCACCGCACGTCAAATCGCCAACCGAGCCGCGCAAGCCGTCATTCAACCCATTTTCACCAGCCAGTATTACCAGCAGAGGGGTGTCGATGTGCGCCGCAGTATTATTGGTGGCCCCGTATGGATTGCCTGGAAAAACATCCTCAGACGTGCTACCTTTCCCAATACCGCGTGCGGTTGGCCCCACAGACACAGAAAAGAAACGGTATGGGAAGAAACTTCGAGAATCGCAAGCATGCGATCTTCAAAACGGCTGGTCAGAAATCAAAGCTGTACTCCAAGTATGGCACGCTGTTGTACGTCGCGGCCAAGAGCGGCGTCCCCGACCCCGAGGCCAATCCGGCGCTCCGCAGCTTGATCGAGAAAGCCAAACGGGAGCAGGTTCCCAGCCACGTCATCGACAAGGCGGTTGAAAAGGCCCGAGGCGCCGGGGGGGAGGATTTTGCGACCGCCCGCTACGAAGGGTTTGGCCCCGGCGGGTCCATGGTGATCGTCGATTGTTTGACGGACAACAACCAACGCACGATTTCCGAAGTTCGTAGCTGCTTCACGAAGACCGGTTCCAAACTCGGCGCGCCCGGCTCTGTCGCCTTATTTTTCGACCAGTTGGCGATTCTCTCCTTCAAAGGGACCGACGAAGAGCGGGTTTTGGAGGCGATGCTCGAAGCCGACGTCAACGTCGAAGAAGTCGAAGCCAAAGACGCCAACCTGACGATCTTCGCCCCGCCTGACGAGTTCTTCAAAGCCAAAACGGCCCTCCTCGCCGCGTTTCCCGATACCGAACTCGAAGTCCAGGAAATCGCCTTTCTCCCGCAGGCCACCAAGGAGCTCGGCGAGGAAGACCTCGCGATGTTCCAAAAGTTCATGGCCCTCTTAAACGACTGCGACGACGTGCAGGATGTGTATCACAATGTGCAGCTGCCGGGGTAGGTGTTTGAGGTCTTGCTGCCTGTTTCAACCTGTCACCAAATGATGCGCGGATTGCTCTGGTCCCTGCATTTTCCGGAGATCAACGCCGCACAGGCGCATTCTGGCGGATTCGAGATACACGCCGAATAGGCCTGTCGTGAACGTCGTGTCGGCGAGCGTGAGGATGACGCGACCATCGACGCTGAACTCCAGGTAATGCCCGTAAGCGACGAGGCTAATCTCGGCTTTGCCCGGCGTGTCGGTGTGCCAGTTGCCTCCCTGTAGCGTGCGGAACTGCATCATGTGTTCGCCGCTTCCCGGTTGGCCGGTGCTCCAGGCACGAAGTTGGGCGACGCCTTTTAGCAGATCGAGCGATAAGTAATAGCCGTCGTGCGTTTCCGGATCGACACGGAACACGATCCCGCACTTGCCGAGGCCATAGAGGTCGATTTTCGCGTTCAACCTCGCGGACTCGAGCGCGCCATCGAACACATACGCTTGAAAGCCTGCCTCGCAGGTGAGGTCGAGATTGTCGCCGTCAACCATGCAGGATTGTCTGCCAATGCCGCGCTGAAGTGGATGCACGCAGTGGGTGTCGACGCGCTCATCCAAAAATGTGTCCAGGCCCTCGAACGTCGTCGCGCGGAGCAAGCCTTCCTTCGTCCGCCGCAGTCGTTTGGGAGGGGGCATGAGATTGCGCGCGGTGAGGCCTGAATCCTCGATGGAGTAGAAGTTCCACAGCAGCCAGCCTTGCTCATCCTGGCAGACGCGCGCCGCATAGTTGCCTTGCGCCAGCAACACATTGTCGTAGTAGCTCCGCCACGGTTTGCCAATTTGGCTAGTGTGCCAGTAGCGAATCTTCTTGTCTTCGCGAATGCTGCCGATCAGATAGTATTCGTTGTCGATCCGCAGAAGATTGGGAACCTCGATATCGTCGTAGAGTCCTGGGTGGTGCAAGCAAGGACGAGGGGCGAACTTGCCCGGCGCGGTTTCCTCCAGCACGCCGACGCAGCCGCGGCGCACGATGGGGCCTTCCTTGACGCGGGCGGCCATGATCAGCCAACCGCGGTCAGCTTCGCGGTAATAACATGGATCGCGAAAGCTAACCCATTTGCGCCCCTCGTCCAACGACGACTCATAGAACTGCGGCGGCGCTTCCAACGGAAAATGGCTCTTGGCATCGTACTTGGCGTTGCGATCGCCTGAAGGCTGCTGCCGCGCGACCTCGCGGGCGCGGAGCACCGCCGGGGGGTCGCCTGGGCCGCGCTCGTCGCTCCAATTCACAGGCGACTTCTGCCAATGGAACAGATCATCGCTGACCGCCAATCCGATGCGCTGAATATTCCCCTGCTCCCGCCGCGACAGGCCTGTGTAGAACATCCGCCAGCGGCCTGCTTGGTATGGATCCGGCGAAACGGCCATCGTCCACAGCATCAGGTCGTCCCAGGAACCAGGGTCGCCGATGAACAACGCATTGTTCACACGCCGCCAGTGGATTGCGTCGGTGCTGACCGCGTGCGCGATAAAGTCGTGATTCGGCAGCACCAGGTGAAACAGATGATACAGCCCCTCATGGTAAAGGACATCAACATCCCCAATCGCCTTCCGGCTGCCTTCGGTTTCGGTATACACGTTGCGCTAGTGTTCTCTATGCCCGCTGTCCCGAGCCAAGTTCGCCGCTGGGCCAGCAACGAGCCGGGGATGAATGCTGGAAAATGATTCTCAAGCGTGCATCATAAACGACCAGCGGGATAGTCCCAAGCTTGATTCGGGGTGGGGGCGTAAACCGTAAACCGTAGCCGCACCCTCCTTTCCATCGGAAACCCTCCCTCACGCAGCGTTTCCCGGGCTTTCACAGCAACTACGCTGACTGGAAGGGTGTTGATGCCGAGGACATTATGCTTGCCAGCAACAGCGCGAATTTGCTCGGAAAGCGTCCCTTATCGCTGCGTAACGTTTTGCTGCTCGGCGTCTTAGAAACCAGCTATCCATGCCTGTCAAGCGTGTAATCGAGACGGTTCGGGTGCCATCGGCCAGCCTCTTCCGCCATGCGACCTTTGAGTCGTGCTCGTCGAACATGCACGCGAGTGCTTGGTGCATGCCGTTGGAAGTTCCATTTGGATCTTGCGTGACCTTTCTCCTTGTTCCTTGCAAGTGGACGAAAGTTGGTGCTTGGAGTTCGACGTTCTTGTTTCTCAATCGAAATCATTGTTACACTTGATCGTGAAATTTCCGCGCTCAAGCGACCTTTTTAACATCTGAAAGTTGAATACGATGAATTCGACGGAAAGCGATTATCTTTCGAGCCATGAACTTGATTCTGAGTTGATCATTGGATTGGTGTGCGCGGTAGGTACAGAGAGCATTTTGATTGTCGATTTGATCAAGGAGAGGCTGGGGCGAGCGGGATATATTGCAAAAGCTGTAAAAGTTTCGAGCGATGTTATCCCGCAACTCGTTACCGTTTCAGACTGCGGAAACGATAAGTACAAGCGATACTCTGAGTTAATGGATGCAGGAAATCGTTGTCGCGCGAGAAAGGACAGGAACGGTAATGCAGACGACGCTATCCTGGCCCTCGGCGCAGCGACTATAATTTCAACGACTCGGAGACAATTGAATCAACGTTCTGAACCGCAATCACAATTAGCATCAGATGAGAGCACAAGGCAGGCGCCTAATCCACTACCAAAGACCGCCTTTATTATCGACTCCCTGAAACGCCCAGAGGAAGTCGAAAAATTGAGAATAATTTATCCGTCAGGTTTTATACTGATCGGAATTCACGAAGAAGAGGCTCGACGGCGGAAACATCTAATTGAAGACCACGGCATGACGGAAAAGCAAGCAAAATTGCTGCTGGAGCGTGACAGTGAAGAGAGCACTATCGAGCACGGGCAGCGTGTCAACGCCACGTTTCATCTGGCAGACTTTTTTGTGCATTTGACAAATAATCGCGATAGACTGCGATTCGAGGTTCAGCGAATCGTCGAGCTCTGGTTTGGGAACCCCTTCATTACGCCAACACCTGACGAACATGCTATGTTCTTCGCATTCGCCGCAGCACTTCGGTCAGCGGATCTTTCCCGCCAAGTAGGAGCCGTAATAACCAAAAATGCCCAAGTCCTATCTGTGGGAGCCAACGAGTGCCCGAGAGCAGGGGGTGGCTTGTATTGGCCAAGCGAAGAACTATCGTGTCTCAGCGATTCAGCTTCCGGCATTGGATGCGCGCTTGATTCTGAAAATGGTCGAGACTACAAGCGAGAGGAAGGTGATTCGAATCGAGCAGAGCAATTGCGAATAATCGATCGCATCATTGACGAAGCCAAAGCGGATAATCCAAATTTTGATGCGGAACTTCTTAGAAAAGTACTTAAGAAAAGCGGCATTCGCGATTTGACAGAGTTTGGACGAGTTGTTCATGCAGAGATGGAGGCATTACTTTGTTGTGCGCGGAATGGAATTCCGACTGTGAATGCAACACTATACTGCACTACGTTTCCGTGTCATAACTGCGCCAAGCATATCGTTGCAGCAGGAATTAGTCGCGTAGTGTACGTCGAACCCTACCCTAAGAGTAAAGCGCTGACGCATCACAATGACTCAATAATTACTTCTGGCGACCTGAAACCGGAGTGCCCCGAATCGGTCACTTTTGAGCCTTTCGTTGGTGTTGGCCCTCGGCGTTTTTTCGAACTGTTCTCGATGAATTTGGGCTCTAGCTATCCGCTTGTACGAAAGGACAAGGAGACCGGCAAGAGACGAGATTGGCACATTGAGTCCGCACAACTTCGACTCCAAATGAAACCAGTTTCGTACCTCGATCTTGAGCTTTATGCGTGCAAAGATTTTGGTGACAAACTAAATCTAGTCAAAGGCGATCACTCTGATCGTACGTCGTGACGCATTATCTGGCGGTATGGAGATCACTGGAAGGTTCGTGGCGTTGTTGCATGTCCGTCGACTTCGGATCAACCGGGGTACGCGCGGTTGAGTTAGTTGGTTGGCAACTGTGGTTCAAAATGTTTTGTTTCCATCGAGGCCACTGGCCCACGATAGATGAGGCATTCTGAATCTGCTGCTCAATATCATTTTTTGTCATACAATCGCTCCTAGCTAGGATGCGCGAAAGAACCGACGTAGTTTAGGAAGGCGATAGGCTTAAATACGTGCCCACGTATTTAAGCCTATCGCCTTCCTACGCAAATGTCAATAGACCTAAACCTAAGTGGGTCAATAACTTGCGACAACATGCATTCGATTTGAGATTTGAGTGCCTTTCTCAATTTTCGGCGAAATCGCAGACATTTCGCCAATTCAGTTCACCGGAAACCGGTCCTGTAGCGCTTCTACGTCCATGTCTTCTTCGCGCAGGGCTTCCATCGCTTTGACTGCGGCTTCGCAGGCTTGCAGGGTGGTGATGCAGGGGACGCCGTGTTGGACGGCGGCGGCGCGGATGCGGCCTTCGTCGGTGCGGGCCCCTTTGCCGCTGGGCGTGTTGATCACCAGCTTCACGTGGCCGTCGATCATGTAGTCCAAAAGGTTCGGATGCCCCTCGGCGAGCTTCTTCACCCGCTCCACCGTGACGCCATGTTCTTCAAACGCGCGGGCGGTTCCCTCGGTGCATAACAGTTCGAAGCCCATCGCGACCAGTCGCTGCGCGAGCGGCACGGCGGCGTCTTTGTGCCGCGCGCTGAGGCTAATGAAAATCTTGCCGCTGGTCGGCAGCACCACGCCGGCGGCCAATTGCCCCTTGGCGAAGGCGATGGAAAACCGCTCGCTGATCCCCATGACTTCGCCGGTCGAGCGCATCTCCGGGCCGAGGACGATATCGACGCCGACGAACTTGCGGAACGGGAAGACGCTTTCTTTCACGGAGACGCAGCGCGGGATCGGCTCGCGGTCGATGCCAAGCCCCGCCAGCGTCGCGCCGGCCATGACTTTCGCCGCGATCTTCGCAACCGGCATTCCCGTGGCTTTGGCCACGAAGGGAACGGTGCGGCTCGCGCGAGGATTGACCTCGAGCACATACACAATCGCCTGGCCGTCCTCGCGCTTCACGGCGAACTGCACATTCATGAGGCCAATGACGTTGAGATATTTTGCCATCGCCGCCGTCGCTTCACGAATCTCCTGCACGACCGGCCCCGGCAAACTGTACGGCGGAATGGCGCAGGCACTGTCGCCGCTATGCACGCCGGCCTCTTCGATATGCTCCATGATCCCGGCGATAACCACCTGCTCGCCGTCGCTGATGCAATCGACATCGACCTCGGTCGCGTCTTCCAGGAAGCGGTCGATCAGCACTGGCTGCCCCTGCGCGACCACGAACGCTTCGGCCACGTAGCGTTCGAACTGGGCCAGGTCGTAGCAAATCTCCATCGCCCGCCCGCCAAGCACAAAGCTGGGACGCACGAGCACCGGATAGCCAATCCGCTCGATCTCCGCCCGAGCTTGAGCCAATGTCCGCGCGATGCCACTAGCGGGCTGATTGAGGTTCAGGTGTTCGACGAGTTGCGCGAACTTCTCGCGATCCTCCGCTTGTTCAATCGTATCGACGCTGGTCCCAATGATCGGCACGCCGGCATTCCAAAGCGCGCGGGCGAGGTTCAGCGGTGTTTGCCCGCCGAATTGCACGATCACGCCGTCGGGATTCACGCGGTCGACGATATTCAGCACGTCTTCCACCGTGAGCGGTTCGAAGAACAGCAGGTCACTGGTGTCGTAATCGGTGCTGACCGTCTCGGGATTGCTGTTGACCATAATCGACTCGATCCCCAGCTCGCGCAGGGCGAAGCTGGCGTGGCAGCAGCAGTAGTCGAACTCGATTCCCTGACCGATGCGGTTGGGCCCGCCGCCGAGAATCATGATCCGCTTCTTGTCTCCCTTGGCGGGAACTTCGTCCTCGTCTTCGTAGGTCGAATAATAGTACGGCGTGTACGCTTCAAACTCCGCCGCGCACGTATCCACCGACTTGAACGTGGCGATCACGCCTAGCCGCTTGCGGGCGTCGCGAACTTCCAGATCGGTCACGTTCCAGAGCGTCGCGAGTTGCTTATCGCTGAAGCCGTACTGCTTCGCCTGTTTCATCGTGGCCGCGTCGACGTTCGCGAGCGAGCCGAGATGCGCGAGCAAGGCCTCGAGTTCGACGATCTGCAATAGTTGATCGAGAAACCAAGGGTCGATGTGGGTTAAATCGAAGATTTCCTGTTGCGAAAGGCCTGCTTTCAAGGCGTAACGCAAGTACCAGACGCGGTCAGCGTTGGGCGTGGCGAGTTTGGCCCGGATTTCGTCGTACGTCGGCTGCGCTTCCGTTCCCCACAGATCCTTGCTATCGCAGCCAAAGCCAAAGCTGCCGACTTCCAACCCGCGGAGGGCTTTCTGAAACGACTCCTTGAACGTACGGCCAATCGCCATCGTCTCACCGACGCTCTTCATTTGCGTCGTGAGCGTGGCGTCCGCTTCGGGGAATTTCTCGAATGCGAACCGCGGGATTTTCGTCACCACGTAATCAATCGTCGGCTCGAAGCAGGCCATCGTCTCGCGGGTGATATCGTTGGGCAGTTCGTGCAGGCGATAGCCGACCGCGAGCTTGGCGGCGATTTTGGCGATGGGGAAGCCGGTCGCCTTGGATGCGAGCGCCGAGCTGCGGCTGACGCGGGGGTTCATTTCGATGACGATCATGCGGCCGTTCGTGGGATCGACGGCGAACTGGATGTTCGAGCCGCCGGTCTCGACGCCGATCTCGCGAATTATCGCCAGACTCGCGTCGCGCATCCGCTGGTATTCTTTATCGCTCAGTGTTTGGGCCGGGGCGACGGTGATGCTATCGCCAGTGTGGACCCCCATCGGATCGAAGTTCTCAATCGCGCAGATGATGACGACGTTGTCGTCCATATCGCGCATCACTTCCATCTCGTACTCTTTCCAGCCGATGATGGATTCTTCAATCAACACTTCATGAATCGGCGACTGCTCGAGGCCGTTGCGCACGAGTTGGTCGAAATCCTCGCGGTTATAAGCGATGGCCGAACCGCTCCCGCCGAGCGTGAAGCTGGGACGCACGACCGCGGGGAGGCCGACTTCGGCGAGCACTTTCTTCGCTTCCTCCACCGTATGCACGATGCGGCCATTGCAGACGGAGAGGCCGATTTTCTCCATCGCCGCCTTGAACTTCTCGCGGTCCTCCCCTTTGTCGATAACGTCGGGCCGCGCGCCGATCATCTCGACGCCATACTTCGCCAGCACACCTTGGCGATGCAGGTCCATCGCCAGGTTCAGCCCGGTCTGGCCACCGAGGGTGGGGAGGATTGCGTCGGGGCGCTCGCGCTCGATGATTTTCTCGATAATTTCCCAGGTCAGTGGCTCGATGTACGTGCGGTCGGCCGTGCTGGGGTCGGTCATGATCGTGGCCGGGTTGCTGTTGACCAGCACCACTTCATAACCCTCCTCGCGGAGCGCCTTGCATGCCTGCGTGCCGGAATAATCAAATTCGCACGCTTGCCCAATGACAATGGGCCCGGAGCCAATGAGGAGGATTTTCTTGATGTCGGTACGCTTGGGCATAGCGCGAGCGGGTCTCTTGTTCGGGGTGGGGCGCGGTGAGTCAACCTCTCCGCTGCCGTGTGGCGAGTAAAATCCCTCGAAATTAACACCTTCGGGAGGTAGAGTTCAAGGGGTCAGAACCGCCTTGAAGAACTCAGTGGGGGAATGCGGCAGGCATTCGCACCGGTGCGGGGCTTCGGAATTGGGCGGGGGAATCCGAATATTCGATGTTTGGCCAAGGTTTTGCAGAATGAAGACCATGTTCCCGCGCGTGCGCCTGCGGGTGGGTACGATGAACGCCGAGCCTGCCGTTTGCTACTCGAGCACACCCTCTGGTTCACCATCCAGACAAGCGGGAAGGCGTCCAGAAAGATATTGGGGGTCAGCCACAGATCAGCACCCATGCGTGGATGCCGTGCGTGGACAAGGCCCATGCCGTTTCATGCCGAGGGCAAGAACGCCGACAGCCCCCAGTGGTTTCACCGGGAGCTGTGTTGATTCTGATACTCGGCGAGCGACGCGCGGTGATTTCTAGCGGCGGAGCGTCGAGGCGGGGGTGGCGCCGGGGTCCGTCAGGTCGCGCTGGAAGGCTCCGGCGGGAACGGCCCCGCGGAGCGTGCTTTGGCCTTGGCGGTTCGCTGCGTAGGGCGCGTTGGGGGCAGGCGTGAACGTCCGTCGGGCTTCGTCGTAGCTGGGAGTGGACGGCGCGCTGTTGACTTCTTCCAGCCCGGTGCTGCTCGCTTCGTTGACGACGTTGTACGAGAACAGTGACGTCGGCTCGTGCATTTCGGCATGCCACGGATAGTCGAAGTAGTTACGGTAACTGTACGCTCGTCGATAGAACGTGCCGTGAAACGCTGGATAACGGTGTACATAGCGGGCGTTGCCGGAGTAGCACCCGTAACGCGGATCGTAGCAGGTTTGGGGCATGTGGCCGCCCCAAGAGCCGAGGATGCCGTCGTGATAGTGGCCGTGGCGCCCGCCACAAGCGCCGCCGCCACAGTTGCCGGTAGCGCAATCGCCACTGACGTAGCTCATGGTCGCGCCTTGAATTTCTCCAGTCGAGTCGCCGACGTGATAAATCTCCGCGCTCGACTGCGTGATGCGACCGCTGGGATACGCATCAACGCCGCCGCCGAGGGTCAGCAGGGTTAGCAATACGGCATGCATGGAAGTTCACCTCCAGGTGAAGGTCCGCCGCTTCGCGATCGAGGGCGGCAGCGATGTTGCAGGGTGGGATGTGCTAGCAACCGCGGCGATGAAATACTCGCGCAGTGATTAAGCGTCGTACTCTTGCATCGGACAGAGCAACCGGAGGATCAAGCGGAATCGCCGTGGGCCGCGCGAGCCGTGCAACGCGCGGCGCTTCGCCAAACGTTAAAGTTTCTATGCGCGGGGCGGAAAACGAGGTTCAACATCGCGCACCGTCGCTTATCATTCGCGTTTCAACTCCTTCGCGCGGCGTCACAATCGGAACAGTCGCTACCTTTGCCGCGCTTTGCCTGTTTTTCGTAGCGCTAAGCAGGGTGAGCGCTTGTTGACCGGGGTTGTCTAACTAGTTTGAGACTTGTGGGAAGTGTCAAGCGTTTGGAACGGTTGCCACAGCCCCTGAACAACGAACGTTCAAGGCTTATCCTCTGGCAACTTAGCTTGTCCCACATGTTCAACATCGTTCCGGCACTGGCTGTTCAGCGAGTCGCCGCGGCACTAGCAGCTTTGATTACTTGCAGCATGGTGAGTGCATGAATTCCGGTGTGGTTCTTCTTAGCCGTAATCCCAACCTCGTGGCCGAAGTTTCGCGCCAGCTCGAAGGCACCCATCCGTTGGTGTCGGTTGATTCGCTGGAAGCGTTTCGCCGCCAGCTCGAAAACGGTACCGTCGTGGCGGCGCTGGTCCATCTTGACAGCCACACGCTCGACCATAGTTCGCCGGGCCGGTTCATTGCCGAGCTCGACGACGCCATCACCTCCGCGCCCCTGTATGGCTTGCTCGATCACGATTGTCCCC
>CAUJKE010000381.1 GCA_963205385.1 Planctomycetota bacterium
GAGCAAAGCCGATGAATGAGAAGTCACCGCATTACATGATGGCCCGATTGGAAGGCCATTTTGTCGTATTCTGTCTCTTGGCGATCGCCGTTGCCATGCGCGCTTTGAGTCACTAGCGGTTGCCGACCACGGCTCACAAGCAAGGACAAGACAGATGAAGGTACGACACGTTTTCACGAATGCAGACCGGTGCCGCTTGGGCTGCTTACTCACTTCAGGCGACGCTTACACCGCCAGTTCCAGTCGCCTGCTGGATGAATTGGAATGGATGTTGGAAGAGTCGAATTCGACGCACCCGGAACTCATTTCCGAGGATGTCGTGACGATGAACTCGACCGTTCGGCTCATCAGCACGAGCTCGAAGGCGGAATTCGTGTGCACGGTGGTCTACCCGGACGATGTCGACTTGATCGACGGCGGCGTATCCGTGCTGGCTCCGCTGGGAACTCGCCTGATAGGCTGTGAAGTGGGCGACGTGGTAGAATGGGAAACGCCAACGGATCGCGGACCTTGGCGAGTCGGCGAGATCGTTTACCAGCCCGAAAGAGCGGGGGCTTTTCATTTATGAGCGGCGGCCAATCTGCAATGGCAACAACGGAAGATGCGAAGAATCGAAAGCTTGTCTGCGACGACGCGATTCGCGATTGCGATATGAGCGACGATTGCTTTCGCGCGGTGGCGGACTCGACCTACGACTGGGAGAGTTGGCACGCACCCAACGGGCGGCTCATCTGGGTCAACTCGGCCGTCGAGCGAGTCACGGGATACAGCTCCGCTGAATGTTTAGCGATGGACGACTATCCGCTCCAAATGACGGCGCCTGAGGATCGGGAGCGGATCGCTGAGATGCTCGCGGACGCCCAGGCAGGTGGTTCGTGCAACGACATGGAGTTTCAGTTGGTCCACCGCGCCGGCGACCGGCGTTGGATGGCCGTTTCGTGGCAGCCGATGTATAACGACGTGCGCAAGCACCTTGGTTTTCGCACGAGCGTTCGTGACATCACCGAGCGCCACAAGTTGCGCGAGCGGATCCGGCTGCATGTTGAGCAGTTAGAACGTCTTGTGCAAGACCGCACGGCGCGCATTCAACATCTCGAGCGCCAGCGGCGACAAATGGAAAAACTCGCCGCCTTGGGGCAACTGGCCGCCGGCGTCGCCCATGAAGTGAACAATCCGCTGGCAGGCATTCGTAATGCCTTCGAGCTGATCAAAGCCAACTTGACGCCTGAAGACGAGCACTACGAGTTGCTGGAGTTGATCGATCGTGAAATCGAGCGCATCAGTTCGATCATTCACCAGATGTATCAACTCTATCGGCGAACTCCCCAAGCGGCGCGTGAGTTCGAAATTGAACGCACAATCGGGGAGATTGCGACGCTCCTGGAAGGGGTCGCGCGGAAGCAGAAGATCCGCCTGGTGACGAAATCCAGCGGCGCTTCGATTCCGGTGATCTTGCCGGAAGGTGAGGTCAAGCAGATTCTCTACAACTTGATCCGCAATGCGATTCAAGCCTCCCCTGCTGACGAGACCGTGACCGTTTGCATCCAGCGCGCCGCGGATGAGGTGCTAGTCACCGTTACCGATCACGGCGAGGGGATTGCGGAAGATGTTTTGCCCAGGATTTTCGATCCGTTCTTCACGACCAAGACAGGCGAACCAAGAACCGGCATGGGGCTGGGGCTTTCCGTCTCGCGGAACCTGATCGAAGCGATGGGAGGCTCAATTATCGTCGATACGAACGTGGGGCAGGGTAGCCGTTTTACCGCCGTGTTTCCCCTGCGAAGCGAACTAGCGGCCGAGAACTCCCATGACTGATGGTCCTCAGCAGGCCAGAATCCTGATTGCCGACGACGAGCCTCTCTATTTGAGGACGACCGGCGACCTGCTGCGCAAGGCAGGTTATGAATGCGTGTGCGTGCCAGATGCCACCGCGGCGCTCCAAGCGTTATCCAGCGGCTCGTTCGATCTGGTGCTCTCCGATCTGAATATGCCCGGCAATCTGCAGTTGGAGCTCTTGCAACAAGGACGCGAGAATTGGCCTCATGTCCCACTCATTGTGATCACCGGCGTGCCGTCGTTGCCCACGGCGATTGAAAGCATTCGGCTCGGGATCACCGACTACCTGCTGAAGCCTGTCAAATACGACGACCTCCTGGCGAGCGTGCGTCGGGCTTTATCTCAGCGAACCGATCATGTCCCCTCCGTCCCGCGCAGCGACGACCAGCGGCGCGCGCTCGCCGAGAAGTTCCCGGAAATCGTCGGCGAGAGTCCGCCGATGCTGGAACTGTTCGACGTGATCGATCGTGTCGCCAAAACAAATACGAATATCCTCATTACCGGTGAGAGCGGCACCGGCAAGGAAGTTGTCGCCCGCGCCATTCACCGCCATAGCCCCCGCGCGGCGCACAATTTCCAAGTCATCGATTGCACGGCGGTGCCGGAATCGCTCTTCGAGTCCGTGTTGTTTGGCCACGTCAAAGGCTCATTCACGGGCGCGGTCAAAGATCAGGACGGGCTGCTCAGCCAGTGCGATCTGGGGACGGCGTTCTTCGATGAAATTGGCGAATTGCCTGGATCTCTGCAGGCGAAATTGCTGCGTGTTGTGCAGGAACAAACATTCACGCCGGTCGGCAAAAACACTCCCGTGCAGGTCGATACGCGCTTCATTTGCGCCACCAATCGCGACTTGGAGATGGAAGTCCATGCGGGACGGTTTCGTCGCGATCTGTATTATCGCCTGGGCGTGGTGCATATCGACTTGCCGCCGCTGCGTGTGCGCGGGGACGATGTCGCGCTGCTGGCGCGTCACTTCCTGGCGAGCTTGCGGCCGGAGAGTTCCCAGGTGCAAGGCTTCTCGGACGAAGTGCTTGCCTGCTTTGGGCGTTATGCCTGGCCAGGCAATATCCGCGAGCTCCGCAACGTCGTGGAACGGGCGCTCGCGCTGGCGCGCACCCCGCAGATTGAGGTTTCTGACCTTCCAGCCGCGCTGCAACCGTCCGCACTCGACGAGCAGCCCGCCCCGACCAATGCCGCGCGGGCTTCGCGGTATGAAGCGATGGACGACGCCGAGCATGGCTACTTGACCTCGCTCCTGCAAAAGCATCGAGGCAATGTCTCTCAAGCGGCACAACAAGCAGGCATGTCGCGGCAAGGTATGCACAAACTGTTGAAGAAGCACGGGATCGCGGCCGCGGACTTTCGCTGATTGAGGGGAACCGTCATTGTCACGCGACACTGGCAACACGGAGCGACAGGTACGTGCTTACTTCGCCGTGGCATTGCATCGTAGCCGATGTCGCCAGGCCTTTGAAAGGAGCGAGTCAAATACCTATTCTCATCGCGCCACTTTGAGAGTATGCCCAGGCGAAACCGACTTGCGGCCTGGTTCAGCTTCTCGACACGGCGGAAGTCGATGCTAGACACGCGCCGCGTGTTCTCGCTTGGCATTCAAGTTGCACGGCAACCTTACAGCGTAACCGTGAACCGAATTGGCGGGTCACTTTTTCCGTCGCTCGCGGGACGCTCAAAATATCAAGGATGTGGACGATGTGGGGAGATTTTTGGGACACGAGAAATCAGTTGCTCGATGAGCTCGAGGCAACGATCCAGCAGCGGACACAAGGCCGCCTGAGGAATCTTTCGCTGGATGACGTCAACGGAATGATCACGATGGAAGCTGACACCGCGACGTATTATGGCGTTCAGCTCGCGCTCGCGGCGGTCGCCGCGTTTTCCGCGCAGCGCCCACGAATGACGCCTTCCCGGCTATTATTCCGCGTGGATGGGCATCCGTTTGTGTTGCACAATCGAATTGCGCAGTATGCTTATGAGCGTGAGCGTGAACTCGACGCATCCTCGAACGGTTGCGGCTGCGCGTTCGCGCGCTTGAGCCCCGACGAACATTCTTCGTCCGCCGCGCCCAAGCTCCCAGCGATGTCAGCACGCTGAACGCGGCGGTTCGCGGCGCGGCTTGTACATCCGTCTGCCAGGAGCCGACCATGCTTTTGCGAGTGATTGCCACCGACTATGACGGAACGATTGCCAGGCACGGGACCTTGTCGCCTGCGGTGCGCGCGGCGATCCGGAAGGCACGCGAGCGCGGCGTGCTGGTGGTAATCGTCACCGGGCGGATTTTCTCGGAGCTCCGGCATGTCGCCGGCTGCCTGGACTTTGTCGACGGCGTGGTCGCGGAGAACGGCGCCGTCGTCGTTCTGCCTAACGGCCACACCACGTTGCTGGGCCGCGCGCCGCCCCTGGCCCTATTGTCGAAGCTGACCGAGCGCGGGATTGAATTCAAGGTCGGCCGGTGTGTGGTCGAAATGGACGCCGAGTTCGCGAGCGTCGCGATCTCGCTGATTCGGAAACTGGAACTGCCGCTGGCGATCACGTTCAATCGCGGGCGAATGATGCTGCTGCCTGCGTCGATTAGCAAAGGCGCCGGCTTGCGCGAATTGCTCGATACGCTGGGGGTGTCGGTGCACAACGCGGTCGGTATCGGCGACGCGGAGAACGATCATGAGTTGCTGAATTGCTGTGAACACGGGGTGGCCGTTTCTTGGGGCTCACAACGCTTAAAAGATGCGGCAGGCTATGTCATCGAAGGGGACGGACCCGACGCCGTCGCGGAATACATCGACCGGATTTCCGCCGACATTCGGTTACCGCTGGAAACCAACACGCATCGTAAGTTGGTTCTGGAAGAAATTGAAGGACAACTCCCTTTTGAGATCCCGATTCGCGGGCGAAATGTCCTCATCGCCGGAGGCACCAAGAGCGGCAAGTCCTGGCTGGCAGGCTTACTCGCTGAGCAGCAAATTTTGCATGGCTACACGGTCTACGCGTTTGATCCCGAAGGCGATTACGGTAGTCTGGCGTCCTTGCCCAATACGGTCGTACTCGGCGGCGGTCGCATGTTACCCCACGGAGAAGATCTGCGGATGCTGTTGCAGCAAGGATTGAGCGTGGTTCTGAACCTGTCGCATCTTTCGCACGATGATAAATCTGAATATGTCCAGCGCCACCTCCCGTTGGTTGCCGAACATCGTCGCGCCCGAGGATTCCCCCATCGAATTCTGCTGGACGAGTGCCACTATTTCTTGGGGCATTCCCAAGGCAAGCACTTGCTGGACTCGCAACTTGACGGCTATACGCTGGTGACGTACCGCCCCGCGCTGCTTCCCGCTAGCGTCTTCAAGTTGGTCGAAGTCGTGGCCGTCACGAAACTGACCGAACCAAGCGACGTGGATGTTTTGCGACAGCAGTTGCGAGGGAATGAGGACATGTACCGCGAATCACGAACCTGGCACGAGCAACTTGCCAATCTCGGCATTAAAGAAGCGGCATTACTCCCTCCGACAGTGGAGGCCGAAGGGAAACTGCGGCGTTTCACCGTAGCGCCCCGCTTGACATCCCATGTTCGCCATCGCACGAAGTACTTTAATATTGCCGTTGCCAGCGGCCGGGAGTTCGTCTTCACGAGCGGGGGGCGAGCGATCGGCAAATCCGCCGCCACGCTTAAAGAGTTAGTGACCGCCGCCAAGAGCGTCCCTGCCGCCGTGCTCGCGAACCACAATCAGCGGCATGACATCTCCAATTGGATCGCCGTGATGTTCTGCGATCACGAAGTTGCCAGCATCGTGCACAAGCTGGAACTCGCGCACCACACACCCCAGACCGCAACCGACTTCGTCGACAAACTTGCCGCGGTCATCGAAAGCAAGTACGCCTGACTTGGCTTGGAACACGATTTCGCCTGAGATCCTGAACGAATCGTAATCTTCAAGGCGCGGGACGCCAACATCGGCGGATGTAGCGCCATTCTCTATCTGTTTATCCATTATCACTAGCAGCAGTGATTAGATCTCACGGGACGCTAGCGGCGATAACTTCTTCGCAATCTGGTCGCCAGCGCCGAGCGGCGCGACTTTCGCAATTTTCCCATGAGCATAAGTGAATTCTAGGCGGCACGCTCGCCGCTTCATGCAGACTTCGGCAAAGCTGTCGATCTTGTCATTTTTTTGTTCCTGGACGGACGGACGATATAGGGATAGAAATGTGAAATGCCTGATTACGGTGTTGTCACAAGACACGCTCACTGTTCGTGCTCACAACAACCGGTTGTGAGTGCACTCCGCTGCCATCGTGGCCATTTCGATTCATCCTCCATCCATTGACCCCAAAGAAGTTGTGAAACGCCAACCATGAGCAAGTCCACCACGAAAGCCGCGCCGCTCTCCGCCATCTTTGTGTCGCTAATGGTCCTAGTTCTGCCGGCATGTAACGAGCGAAAGGAGGCGGCACACGAAGAGGAGCACAAGGTAGTCGTCACTAGCCCAGTAGCAAAGGACGTCGTTCTTAAGCAGAACTATGTTTGCCAGATTCACTCGTCGCGCCATATCGAAATCTGTGCACTAGAAGATGGATATCTCGAGGCAATCCCGGTCAAGGAAGGCCAATTCGTGAAGCAGGGAGAAACGATGTTCACGATTCTCCCCACGCTTTACCAGGCCCGGCTGGAAGCTGAGGTGGCGGAACGGGAACTCGCGCAGATTGAGCTCAACAACACGGAGCGATTGTTTCAACAAAACGTCGTGTCGCAGCCGGAGGTGGCGCTCGCACAGGCCAAGCTAGCGAAAGCCCAGGCCAAGGTGGAATTATCGCGGGCGGAATTGAACTTCGCGACGATCAAAGCGCCGTTCGACGGCATCATCGACCACCAATACCAACAGCAAGGCAGCTTGATTGCGGAAGGGGACATGCTCACGACCCTGTCGGATAACAGCACGATGTGGGTGTACTTCAACGTTCCCGAGGCTCGCTATCTCGAATACCAGGCCAGCAATGAAAAGGGCGATTTGAAAGTGGAACTCAAGCTGGCTAACGGCGCCATGTTCCCGCATGTCGGTAAGATTGGCGCCATCGAAGCGGTCTTCAACAACGAGACCGGAAACATTGCCTTTCGCGCCGATTTTCCGAACCCGGATGGCCTGTTGCGTCATGGCCAGACCGGCACGATTGTGCTTAGCCGGGTCGTGAAGGACGCCATTGTTATCCCGCAGCGAGCCACTTTCGAGATTCTCGCCAAGAAGTACGTCTATGTCGTCGACGAGAAAGCCGAAGACGCGGAGCATGCCGAGGAGGCGCCCATCGCGGCCGAAGCGCCGCAGGACCGGGAACATGACGCTGACAATGAGGAACACGGAGAGGAAAAAGCGGAAGAGAACCATAAGCATAGCGGCGAACATGGCGTGGCGCACCAACGCGAGATCGAGATCCTGAGTGAATTGGACGACATCTATCTGATCAAGAAGGGACTCGACGTACACGACAAAATCATCCTGGAGGGGATTCGGCAGGTTCGCGATGGCGACAAGCTGGACTATGAATTCATGGCTCCGGAAGATGCTCTTAGCAAACTAAAATACCACGCGGAATAGCACTCGTTCGTTAGCATCGACTTTCAATCTCCATCCGTTTCGCTTCGAACCATGTTTGCAAAAATCCTGCATCGGCCAGCATTGGCCATCGTCCTCTCGCTGCTCATCCTGTTCATGGGGGGAATGGCAATCAATACATTGCCGATTTCTCAGTTCCCCTCCGTCGCGCCGCCGAGCGTGCGGGTCTCGGTGTCTTATCCAGGCTCGAGCGCTAAAATCTTGATCGACTCGACGATGGTGATTTTGGAGCAAGCGATCAACGGCGTCCCCAACATGCGTTACATGATGGGGGACGCCACGAGCGCCGGTGAAGGAACGATTCAGATCATCTTTGAGCCGGGCACGGATCCGAACGTGGCGGTCATGAATGTCAATAACCGGGTCAATATGGTCAAGAACCAACTCCCGGAAATCGTGCAGCGAGAAGGCATTATCGTCATGCAGAACATGACGAGCATGTTGATGTATGTGAACATCTACAGCAAGGATCCGAATGTCGACCAGAACTTTCTGTACAACTATGCCACCGTCAATGTGCTGAACGAGATCAAGCGGATTCAGGGGGTCGGCAGAGCCACGATTCTCGGTAACCGCTCGTATGCCATGCGCGTCGAACTGGATCTCGAACGCCTGCGGGCTTACAAAGTGAGCGCTGAAGACGTCATGAAAGCGCTCGCGGATCAGAGCATGATCGGTTCACCGGGACGACTTGGCCAGGCGACGGGACGGACATCGCAAACGCTGGAATATGTGCTGACCTGGGTCGGACGCTACAAGACGCCGGAGGAGTACGAGAACATCATCTTGAAGGCTAATTCCAAGGGTGAAATTCTGCGCATCAGGGATGTCGCGAGCGTCGAGTTGGGTTCTTCATTCTACGATTTGTATTCAGATATCGACAACTTACCTTCGGCGGCCATCGTCCTCAAGCAAACTCCCGGTTCCAATGCCGCCGAAGTCATCGCGCGGGTCAAGGAAAAGGTCGCGGAGATCAAAAAGGATTCGTTCCCGCCGGGGATGGACTATGCGGTCACGTACGACGTGTCCAACTTCCTGGATGCTTCCATCGAAAAGGTGTTGCACACCCTGTTTGAAGCATTCATTCTGGTTTCGCTGGTGGTTTATCTGTTCCTCGGGGACTTTCGGAGCACATTGATTCCCACCTTGGCGGTTCCCGTTTCGTTGATCGGCGCGTTCTTTTTCATGCTGATGTTCGGGATGTCCATCAACCTGATCACGCTGTTTGCGTTGGTGCTGGCAATCGGCGTGGTGGTGGACGATGCGATTGTGGTGGTCGAGGCGGTGCACGAAAAGATGCACTCGAAACACCTCGGTCCCTACCAGGCGACCCAGGAAGTCATGCACGAGATCAGCGGCGCCATCATCGCCATTACGTTGGTGATGACCGCGGTGTTTATTCCGGTGACGTTCATGACTGGGCCGGTCGGCGTCTTTTACCGCCAGTTCGCGCTCACGATGGCGATGTCGATCGTGCTTTCCGGCGTCGTGGCATTGACGCTCACACCGGTTCTCTGCGCGATGATTCTCAAGCCCCTCTCCAAAAATGGAAAGCAAGGCGGCCTGGCTGGCCTGGTTAATCGCAGTCTCGTGAGGATCGCGGGGAATTACGCTTTCATCTTGCGCGGCTTACTCTGCGTGCTGCTGGGGGTTGGGGTTGGCGTCGGCGTCTACTTTCTGCTGCACATTGAGTTTGTCCACGAACTCGTGTCCGAGCAAATCCCGCTGACGGAAATCAATATCTGGGGGATCGCCGGCCTGGTCGCGGTGCTGGCGATTCTATCCTTCGGAGCGGGCCTTTCGGGGAGCGAAGGAACCAAAAAGAGGCGCGGGCCGCTGGGCATTTTTTTGCATCTATTCGACCGGGGCGTCGAGAAGGTGACAGCCGGATATGCTGGCATTTTGGGCCTGATCATCACACGACGGGTGATGACCGTGCTCATAATCGCAGTCTTTGGATACGGCATTCTTGTGGTGAATAAGGTGCTTCCCACCGGCTTTATTCCCCTCGAGGACCAAGGCATGATCTACGGGATCGTGCAGACGCCTCCCGGTTCAACGCTCGAATACACCAATTCCAAATGCCACGAGTTGCAGGCGATCTGCAAACAGATGGACGAAGTCACTTCGGTCTCTTCGATCGCCGGTTATGAGGTTCTAACCGAGGGGCGCGGTTCCAACGCCGGAACCTGCATCATCAACCTGAAGCCTTGGGCGGAGCGTGAACTGACCTCCAAACAGATCATCGAGGAACTCGAGGAAAGAGGCGCTGCGATTGCCAATATCAAGCTCGAGTTCTTTGAACCGCCTGCGGTTCCCGGCTTTGGCGCCGCCGGCGGCTTCGCGGTGAATTTGCTCGATAAGACCAACAGTGGCGACTATCAGGCGCTGGCCGAAGAGACGGACAAGTTCATGGCGGCCTTGGGAAAACGCAAGGAACTCAAGGGGCTCTTCACGTTCTTTGCGGCCAATTATCCGCAGTACGAGATCGTGATCGACAACGACGTGGCCATGCAAAAAGGCGTGTCCATTCGCGACGCCATGGACAATCTCTCGATCGTCATCGGCAGCACCTGGGAGCAAGGCTTCGTCCGCTTCGGCCAGTTCTATAAGGTTTATGTCCAGGCCAAGCCGGAGTTCCGGCGATACCCGGAAGATCTGGACAATATGTTCGTCAAGAATGATCACGGGGAGATGGTCCCTTACTCCGCTTTCATGCAAATCAAGAAGAAGCAGGGCCTCAACGAAATCAGCCGCTATAACCTGTATCCCACGGCGCCCATTCAAGGCGCGCCAGCGGCAGGCTACAGTACCGGCGAGGCCATCGCCGCGATCAAGGAGGTTGCCGCCGAGACGCTGCCCCATGGTTTCGACATCGACTGGCAGGGCCTCGCTTACGACGAAGCCAAGGCGGGCAATACTGCCATCTATATCTTTCTCATCGTCGTGGTTTTCGTGTATATGGTTTTGGTCGGGCAATATGAGAGCTTTCTTTTGCCGCTCGCGGTAATCGTCTCGTTGCCGGTCGGACTTTTTGGTTCGTTTCTGTTTCTCAAGGCCATGGGCCTGGCGAACGACGTCTATTGCCAGATTGGCCTGGTCATGTTGGTCGGTCTGCTCGGCAAAAATGCGATTCTGATCATCGAATTCGCCGTCCAGCGCCGCCAAGAGGGCTTGGGCATCAAGGAAGCAGGGATCGCAGGCGGAAGACTGCGCTTTCGCCCGATTATGATGACCTCGTTCGCCTTTATCGTTGGTCTGATTCCGTTGGTTCGCGCAACCGGCCCCGGAGCGATTGGCAACCGCACCATCGGCACCACCGCAGTCGGCGGGATGCTCATGGGCACGTTGATTGGAGTCTTGATCATTCCCGGGCTCTATTACATCTTCGCCAAGCTATCCGACGGTCGTAAGCTGCTCAAGGACGAAGTGAATGAACCGCTCAGTGAGACCTTCGAACACGAAGCCACGTAGCGAATCCTCACGCTGACAAGCCTGGCCATCTCCAAGGCATCCGCTTCGCCCCGCTAGCAACGTGGCGATCGCCGGTGAATTGCCTAATGTTTTGAAAGGCGACGGATCAATAGCTTTCCGAAGTTCGCGCCCGCCACAACACCACGACCCCATCGGGCTCGCCTGGATGGTGAAGAAGTTCGGCAGGCTACCGGTGCCGTGCGCCGAACTATAGCTAAAGAAACTCATTCATCATCCGCACAAGGCGGAAGGGGTTTAAGACGAACGCCGCACAGCGCATTTAGCACACCATCTGGTTCACCATCCAGACGAGCTGAATGGGGTCCGAAAGACATTCGGAGCGAGCCAAAGATCCGCGCCCAAGCCTTTAACCATTACGAGAATTTCGATGCTAGCAAGGCCAGGCTGTGACTCCACCGAAGAAGGGGCGCACGCGCTGATGTGTGAAACAGGTCCGATTATGCTGATGCTGCGGCTTGCGAGGTGTAAGGCAGTCCTGTCGTATGTTTCGCAAGGCTTGCAACGATTTTGCACGATAGTAGGAAAGAAGCGCCACTCACTCCATGCGCATCACAACCGATGCTGCTTCGTTAGCCGGTAGGCTCAACGCAGTTTGTTGTTCGACCGCAGCTAAACTGGCCGATTCGTGGCGGGTGGCGACCTGCTGAATGACACCTCGTTGAGCGCCTAACAACACGACGCAAGCACCTCTCGACCGAAACCATTTGTTCGCCAGGATGGCCGACAATCGCTTACCGCTCAAGGACGAAACGGATGAGTATCTTGGAGAAGCCAGCGACAAATCAACATACAACTCGAGCGCTGCTGAGCGTCTTCGTGGTCGGCCTGCTGCTTGTGATCCCGTCCTGTCGAATCCCGTGTCTTCAAAGGGCGGATTCAGCGCCGCCGATGCCGGAGAGCTTTAATGGAGCCACCAGCCCGGATAATTCAGCGCTGCTTTCGTTGGATGAGTTTATCAACGATCCGCTGCTGACCAGCTTGATCGACCAGGCTCTGGTCGGCAATCAGGAACTGAAGATCCTCGAGCAGGAGATTCAGATCGCCAACAATGAGATCATGGCGCGGCGCGGGGCGTACTTGCCTTTCCTGTCGTTAGGCGCCCAGGCGGGTTTCGACAAGCATAGCGCTTATACTCCTATCGGCGCCGTCGAAGA
>CAUJKE010000382.1 GCA_963205385.1 Planctomycetota bacterium
ACTCATTGAAATCGCGGCGATCGTCGCGGGACAGACGCCGGTCATGTTGCGCTCAGCAATGCGTGTTTCGGATGCGTCCCTCGAGCAATACTGGGTCGCCGCGAAATGCCGGCTGGATCGGTGGGGGCGGATGCTCAAACAGTATTCCGACCGCATGCAAGAACCAGCGGCGCCGCGCTCGCTCTTGTGGAACTCCGCCCGGCCGCTGCTGGAAGAGATTCTGGCCAGTGAGATTCTCACCCGCGTGTGGACCGCGCTGGGCTGCGCCATGGATGAGAGACGTCATTCGCGCGACATTGGCCCGATCGCGCGGAGCATCTACCTGGGGCACCTCGAAGCGCGCAATCGGGTGCTCAACATGATGCTGCGCGGCCAGGGCTTTGGCGTGGAGGCGGCGGTAACATTGAACCGCTTGCGGCATCGCCTTGAGCGCTGGACAGACATGCTGCTAGGCTACATTCAAACCGCGACCGACGCGACGGAGTTTGCGTTCGACGCCGAGCGCGTGCGCGAATTCGCGGCCGATATTGAACACGAACAACAATACCCCGGCGGGCAAGTGGCCTGGCAAGTCGTGCTGGCTTCACTACGGGCCGCGTTTCGCCGCAGCCTCGCTTGCGATCCATTGAACGACGATCTCCACGAACGAATTGCCGCGGCGATCCTCGCGTGTTTCGATCCCGAAGTCTTCGACTCGACGGGAGCCTTGAAATCGCTCTGGCTCGTGCGGCTTTCGAACGTCGCGCAAGACACGCAAGGGATGATTGCCTCGCTGTTGGCCGAAGAGGGACCGCCTGCGGTCCGTCCGGCGACGCTGCCGCATCGCCGATTTTGAGATGAGACGGTTGAAAAGGCGCGGAGTTGGGCTTAACCGCGATTCTTGACGATCATCACATCGACGATGGTCAAGGCGCGATCGCCGGCGATTCCCAGTTGCGACATCAGCTTGTTGATGAACTCCTTTTCAGCATCCTCCACCACGCCGTCCGCGAGGACGATATCGCAAGCGTTGGCAAAGGCCGTTTCGCGCAGCTCAGGAGGCAGCACGGGAACGACTTTTTCGAGGAGCTTTTCAGGCCCGCCGCGCTTGAGCACGCCGAGCAGTTTGTCCATCATGGAGTTGAAACGCTGTCCCGTCATGTTTTGATAAAGTTTCATGCGGGCGAGCGTGGTGACGAGCGAGCTGACCTCTTCGTCGGCAATATGGCCATCGCACGCCGACGCGCAGAGCAGCACACCGGCAAAGCCTTCTTGTGGTCCAAACTGTTGCTCGCCTGCGACGCCGCCAAACAAGTTGTCGAACAGACCCATTGCGCAGGTTCCTCATGGCAGGTGATGAAAAGTACTTCGAGAGCGCGATACCGGCATTTGCGACGCGGTATTATGGTGGGGGAAACGTGACTCGGTCAAGCTTCCCCGCGAACAAAATAGGCGGCAACCTGGCGATGCTGGGCGCTCTTTTACGCTCCCTCCGCTGCCTCTGCTTCGAAAAGCCGCGACTTGAGTCGAAATGTTTCCCCAATCCACAACACGAGCGACGTGGCCACCGTGATGAGCACCCAGTGATAAAGGCTGAGCGGGACCGTGCGGAAAACTTCGCCGCCGAACTGCACGATCAGAACCTGGCCTACAAAAATCGCCGCGGCGATTAGCAAGAAGCTGCGATTCTCGCCAAGGCCACTGAAGGCCGAACGGGTGAGTCCCAGGCAGCGCGCGTTGAACAGGTTCCAGAATTGCAGCAGCACGAAAATCGTGAAAAACAGCGACAGCTCGTAACGGCTAATCAGCGCTGAGCCGCTTCGCTCGCCGGCCACGTCGGGTCTGGCGGCGACTTCCCCTTCCGCCACGGCGGCCGGTAAATCCGCAGGCCCAATTTCGTGGGCTTCGAGATACTTCAAGAGCCCGATCAAGATCACGAGAAAAATGGCCGCGACGCTGAAAATGCTGATCGCCATCTTCTTGGTCACGATGAAATCGCGCGGGGAGCGGGGAGGTCGATTGAGCACCGCGCGGTGCGGCGGCTCGGTTGCGAGCGCGAGCGCGGCGAAGGTGTCCATAATCAGATTCACCCACAACATTTGAATCACCGTCAGCGGGAGCGCCAGACCGATGAACGGTCCCAAGAGGGCAATGCCGAGAGCCGCCACGTTGATCGTGAGTTGGAACAGGATGAACCGCTGAATGTTTTCGTACAGCGAGCGCCCCCACATCACGGCATCGACAATGGTGCGGAAAGAATCGTCGAGGAGCACGATATCGCTGGCTTCTTTCGCGGCCGCCTTGCCGGTCTTGCCCATCGCCAGGCCGACATCCGCGTAGTTGAGCGCGCCGCAATCGTTGATGCCGTCGCCTGTCACCGCGACGACTTCTCCTTCGGCTTGCAGCGCGCGGACGAGCTTGACCTTATCGAGCGGTTTGGCGCGCGACAGCACTTTGAGTTGTTCGGCCGCACGCCGGCTTTGCTGCTCATCCAGTTGGAAGAAGGCCTGCCCTGAGAGATGCTGTTCTGGGGTGTCCTGATCGTCCCATAAGTGAATCTGCCGCGCGATCTCTTGGGCGGTCTCGGCGTTGTCCCCCGTTACCATCTTGACCTGAATCCCCGCGCGCTTACAGGCTTCCACGGCGGCAGGCACTTCGGGACGCACGGGATCGGCGATCGCCAAGAAGCCGAGCCAGGTGAGTCCGGTCGCCTGTTCTTCGACATGGTGGCGATCGCCGAGTTCAAAATCTTCTTGATAGGCCAGCCCCAAGGTGCGCATGCCGCGGCCTTGAAAGCTGACCAGTTCTTGGAGGATATTCGCTTGATGCTCCTCAATCGGCTCGACGCCGTGCGCGGTGAGCGTATGGGAGCAGCGCGCGAGCACAATTTCCGGCGCCCCTTTGACATGGAACGTGGATTTGTTGGTGCGGGGCGAGGTTCCCAGCGTCCCCATCCATTTGCGCTCGGTCGAAAAGGTGAGTTGATAGCTAACGGGAAACGCCTCGCGCTGGCGGATGTACTCGACGCCTTGATCCTCGAGCCAAAACAGCAGGGCGCCTTCGGTGGGATTGCCCATGGCGTGCGTCGCGGTGGAGCCGGTGCGTCCTAGATGCGCTGTCGTGTTACTGCAAATGTTTTCGATGATAAGCGCGCCGACGGGATGTGCGGCGGAGAGGGGCGCGCCGTTGAGCGCGGGGAAGTGCGGCGCGAAGACCCGCATCTCGTTCATCGTGAGCGTGCCGGTCTTGTCCGAGCAGATGACCGTCGCGGCGCCGATCGTTTCGCAAGCGTGCATCTTGCGGACCAGCGTGTTGGCGGCCGTCATTTTCCGCATGCTATACGCCAGGCTCAGCGTTACGCTCATCGCCAAACCTTCCGGCACGGCCACGACGATGATCGTGACGGCGATCATGAAATAGCCGAGAAATTGCTGCCCAGCCCCCGGTGGGAGCCACTCGGCGACGCTGGGCGGAATGAATCCCAATGCGTAGCCGCCGCCAAGGCCCACGACGATCACCAACAGCCCCAACCCGATCACCGCGAGCCAGCGGCGAATGGTCATTCGTGTGTCGTCGTCTTCTTCGCCGAGCCACGAGGGGGCTTCGATTCCCAAGCTCATTTCGAGTCCGTCAAAGAGCATCGGCGCCCAGACGAGCGCCAGCGCAATCGCCGCGCCCAAGCCGAAGATCGCAACGACCGTCCACTGTGCCAGGGCGAGATTCATTTCGCCGACGACAACGCCCCGCGCAACTAACGCGAAGAACGTAGCGGCGGCGATGCCGAGACCAACGACGCCGATCACTTTGCTCAGCTTTTCGAGTTGGTAATTCAGCGGCGTTTGGTCGCCGGTCTCTTCGGAGGCCGCCCGCGCGGTCTGACCAATCTCCGTCCCGTCGCCCACAGCGGTGATTTCATAGAGCCCGTGGCCATCGAGGACCATCGCGCCGCGGAGGAGCATATCGGCGGGATAGGTGGTCTTCTTCAGTTTCTCCTTCTCGGGAAAGTCGCGCGCGACTTTGGTGTTCGGTTCCGACTCGCCGGTGAGCCCCGATTCATTGACTTGCAGCGAAACCGCCTCAATCAACGAACCATCGGCGGGGATTTCTTCACCGGCTTCGATCAACACATAGTCCCCGACGACGAGATCCTTGCGCGGCACCGAAGTGAAGGTCGCGTCGCGAATCACCTTGATCGGAACTTCGTCGTTGACTTGATTGAGAATGTCGAACTCTTTGTTCGCCTGATACTCGTTGAAAAACGCGATCGTGGTCGCGAGCAGCACGGCGACAATGATGCCGATGCCTTCGATATATTCGCCGTGGATTGCGCCGACGCTGATCGCGATGACCGCCGCAATGAGCAGGATGCGAATGACGGGATCGTCAAACTTTTCCAAAAAGAGCTTCCACCAGGGATCGCGCTGGGGGGGCGTGATGACGTTCGCCCCGAATTCTCGCCGCTGCTGTTCCACTTCCTCTGCGGTCAATCCAGTGTGCCTGGCGACGTGCCGAACCGCTGACTGCGACATACAACTATCCTGGGGTGTGCCGGACGAAATGACGTTGAGTTAGGCGAGGGTTGAGATCAAGGTTAGGACTTGCTGGGACTTTGCTGGTGCGAGTCTGACACGCCATCCCATGTTCGAGAAGACGGGCAATTGGTAAGCGAAGTCATTCTGTGGGGAGGAGCGAGAAGATTCCAGGGGGAGCAGGGCCGCTTTCATTTCCACGGTCGCCAACAGTTCTGGTCGAGAAACGGAGCCGCGCTGCGTAACCAAAGAATCGTGGCGCTCATTTTGAAGTGCTCGTGAATCCGCGAACTTCCCCCTGGCAAGCAAACTTCCCGGAGAACCCATCAACGAATGTCGAAGTTTGCTTGCATTTTGGAACCGCTAGCGTGATAATCTGCTCACCCTGCCACCATTACTGCATGGCTAAGGACGGTCCAAGTTCCTTTAATCTCTTCGAGGAAGGAAATCCATGCGCGTCTCCCATCTAGCCTCCACGCGGTCAGTCGCCTACCTGTTCATCGCCGCCGCACTCGTTTATTTTCCCGCCGGAGCGAGTGCCCAAGACGCAGGCAAGCCCCAACCCCCTGGGTTGGGAGATCCCGGTCAATTGCAGGCAATTACGGTGGAAACAGGCCGAAACGTTGACGGCGTATTCACGCTCTCCGGGCGCGATTCAGCCCAGCAACTTGTCGTTACCGGCCAATACTCCAGCGGCCAGGTGAGAGATCATTCACGGACTGCGAAATACACGGCGACTCCCCCAGGGATTGTCGAAGTGGATGATACTGGATACGTAACTCCAATTAAGGAAGGGACCGCGACGATCCAAGTCGATGCCGGCTCCGGTCATGTCGCCACGACGCAGGTGGCGGTGACGCACATCGAGCAAGACAAGCCGATCAACTTTCCGAATCAAGTCACGCCGATCTTCACCAAGTTCGCATGTAACGGCGGCGGCTGCCACGGCAAGAGCGGTGGCCAGAACGGGTTTCGTTTGTCGCTGCTCGGTTTTGAGCCGGCCGAAGACTATGAGTATCTGGTGAAGGAAGGGCGCGGCCGGCGTCTGTTTCCCGCGGCGCCGGATCGCAGCTTGCTACTGCTCAAGGTCTCCGCACGAGCGCCGCACGGCGGCGGTATGCGGATCGAATACGATTCGCCTGCCTATCGCGTGCTGCGTCGGTGGATTGAGCAAGGGATGCCGTACGGCAATGCGGATGATCCGACGATCACGCATATTTCGGTGTTGCCGAGTGAAGTGTTGATGGAGCGGAACGGCGCGCAACAGATCGCCGTGGTGGCCCATTATTCGGACGGCACAACGGAAGACGTCACCCGCATCGCGCAGTTCGATTCGAATGACGCGGAAATGGCGGAAGTGGCCGCGACCGGGCTCGTGAAAACCTCCCAACTAACCGGCAGCGTGGCGGTCATGGCCCGCTATCAGGGACAGGTCGGCGTGTTTCGCGCGACGGTTCCGCTGGGTATTCAAATCGCCAACTTGCCGCCAAAACACAACTTTATCGACGAGCAGGTCTTCGGCAAACTCACCGCGCTCGGCTTGCCCCCCTCCGGCATTGCGGATGACGCCACGTTCCTTCGCCGGGTGACGGTCGATCTGGCGGGCCGCTTGCCGACGATCGGCGAGAGCGAAGCGTTTTTGGCGGATCAATCGGCCGACAAGCGGGCCCAGGCGATTGACCGGTTGCTCGACAGCACCGACTACGCCGAATACTTCGCCATGAAGTGGGGCGCGATCCTGCGCAACAAGCGGCGGCAGGACTTTGAGAAGAGTTCCACGTTTACTTTCTACGATTGGATTCGCCAAAGCCTTCATGAAAACAAGCCCTACGATCAGTTCGTGCGCGAGTTGATTACGGCCAGCGGCGAGCCGGCGCAAAATCCGCCGGTCGCCTGGTATCGTGAAGTGAAAGAACAATCCGCGCAAGTCGAGGACACGGCGCAGTTGTTTTTGGGGCTCCGGATTCAATGCGCCCGTTGTCACCACCATCCGTTCGAGAAGTGGAGTCAGGAAGATTATTACGGACTAGCCGCGTTCTATAGTCAGGTAGGCCGCAAGAAAGGCTACGTGCAAAACGAGGACCGCATTTATCATCGTCCCGGCATCGCGCAAGCCAACCATCCCAAAACCAATCAGCCCATCAAGGCGCGGGGATTGGGGGTGGAAGCGCTGGACCTCGACCCCAACACCGATCCCCGCCATGCGCTGGTGGATTGGATGGCCGATCCGAAGAACCCGTTCTTTGCTAAAGCGGTGGTGAATCGTTATTGGAAGCATTTCTTCGGCCGCGGGCTGGTCGATCCCGAGGACGACATGCGCGTGACCAATCCCCCCACCAATCCCGCGCTGCTCGACGCGCTCGCCCAGGACTTCATCGCCCACAAGTTCGACCTGAAGCATCTGGTGCGGACGATCGCCAACTCCCAAACTTACCAATTGAGTGCGGAGCCCAATGAGTGGAACCGCGATGACAAGCAAAACTTTTCGCGTTACTATCCCAAGCGTCTGAATGCCGAAGTGCTGCTGGACGCCATCGATCAGGTGGCTGGCACGAGTAGCAATTTCGGCCAGGTGCCGCCGGGAACGCGAGCCGTCCAACTGCCGGACAACGGCTTCAATTCGTACTTCCTCACGGTGTTCGGCAAGCCGGAATCGAGCAGTGCGTGCGAATGCGAACGTTCCGGCGAAGCCAACTTGGCGCAGAGCTTGCACTTGCTCAATTCGAGCGAAATCCAAGGCAAGCTGACGTCCGGTAGCGGCAACGCCGCCTTGCTCGGTAACGATAAAGCGCGCGATCATGCGGCGAAGCTGCGCGAATTGTATCTCCTCGCCTTTTCGCGCGAGCCAACGCTGGAAGAAACCGGCATTGCCTTGGCGCATATCGAGAAAAACGCACAGGATCCAAAACGGGCCTACGA
>CAUJKE010000383.1 GCA_963205385.1 Planctomycetota bacterium
CGCTGCAGCAGGCGGGCTTCGCGGAGGCTCCCGAGCGTCGCCGCGGCCAGTTCCATAAATTTCAGTTCATCCCGCAAGTCGTCAGGCGAAGCGACATCGCTCGCCGACGCGCTCAACGAGCGCCCCGCAATGTATAGCGCCCACCCGCGGCACGATGCGCCGCGGACCGGCGTGGCGCACGCCCAATCGACATTCGTGCTGCTCGTGAACGTCGAGTCGCGGAGATTATTCCAGACATGCACGATACTCTCGCCCGACTCGATCGCCTGGCGGATCAAGCGCTCGCTAGGGGAAAAGTCGGCGAAGTCGATGTTCCGGCGATCCCAGTTCATGACCTGAATCTTGCCGCCGGCATGGATCTCCGGCGCGATCACCACCGCGGCCGCCTGGGTGCGATCCAGGCCGGTGAGCAGCACGTTGACAATCCGCGCTGAAAGTTCGCTATCGCTTGCGGAGCCTGCGATGATCTCCGGCAAGCGGCTGAGCGCGTCGATTCGGCGATCGGCGTGGCGGAACTGCAGTTGTCGCAAGTAGTCGGCCGTGAACGTCTGCTCGGTGACCGGGCGCGGCGTGTCGCGGGCGACGAGCACGCGCTCTTCCACCAACGTGAACATCGTGTTGCCGATCACGAAATTCTCACCAGGGGCCAGCGAGAACGCATCGAGGGCCTTGCCATGAAAGAAAATGGGATTGCGGGCAGCGGGGAGCTTCGAAATAGACAGCCGGCCGCCGGAATAGGTCACGTCGCAATGCTTGCGGGAAATACGGTCGTCCCAGGGAATTGACCAGGGAGGCGCATCGCGCCCCAGCACCAGCGGAAAGTCCGGTGGCAGCTTGCGCCGCCAGCGATGGTGAGCCTCCGGACCTTGCGCGATGAGATCGGCCATAGTTGTCTAACGCTGGGTGCTTGTCGGCGGGGTGACGGTCGCGCGCGACGAGAGGTCGCTCATTTCCAAGCGCTGATGGCGTGCGTCGCCACGGAGCGTGTAAAGTTCGCCGACGCTCCGGATCACGAAGTACCACAGGGCGAGGATCACGAGAATCACAATGCTCAGCGCCCACAGGCCTTCGCGCGCCATCCGCTGCGCCAGGCGTCGCGACGGGCGCGTGGCGGCGGCAACATCTTCTTGCACCAGCACGACTAGCCCGGATTTCTTCGCGGCGACCGCTCCCGCGCCGCGTGTCTGCGGCATCAACACGTCGGCCGTCGCCACAATCCACTCGCCTTGATACCTCGTGCCGGCGGCATCTTGAGCGAGCGGATCGTGATAGCGAAAGCTGGGGTCATCGAACTGCGGCGTGAGGTGGACGCGATATTTCTTCTCGCTGAAGCGGTCCAACTTCTGCTGTGTTTCCTTGTCTGGCGGATGGGCGCCATGTTCTTGTCGCAAGGCCACGATCAGCGGGTGTTGCAAGATGGCGCCCTGATACTTGCCGGGGCGACTATCGACCAAAACCGGAAACTGCGTGCTCTCACTGGCAGGCATGTTCACGAATTCGCCGAGTTCCACCGTCGTCACCATCACGCCTAAGAACTCGTCGCCCCGCAGGATCGGCGTGGAGAGCCCGACTTTCCAAGCGCCGGTCGCCTGACTGCGAAACGGCGCTGAGATGTGCGACTGGGTGACATGCGGCGTCGCAGGCGGTCGCCGATCTTCCGGCAGATCGATGGGGTTGCCGGTAAAGTACGTTCGCCAGGCATAGTTGCGGCCCAGCGTCGAATGCATCACGTTGCCTTCAAAGAGCGAGGCGATTTGCAAACCATCGGCGCTATTGACTAGCCAACTCGCGGCTTGTAAACGCCGATCCTCCTGGGCCAACTGCTGCACGCGGGCTTGCAATTTCTCTCGGGTGGGGTGGTGTAAAAACTGCGCGCGCTGCTCGTCCATCCCCTGCATGGCCGCCGGATCGTTCAATTGCTCGATCAGCGGCGCAAGTTCGGGATTCTCGACCGTATCCACGACGAGTTGCTGAAACTCTGGATCATTCGCCACGCGCTCGATCGCGCGAAAGTAGCGCTCCAGTTCCGCCGAAATGCTAATGGCGTTCGATTGCGCCGCGAAGCGATCGCTCTCCTGGGCGCGCGCCAGGATGGCCGCGTCCGAGTCGGCGATCGCACGGTGATAACCGCGCCACCCAAACAGCGCTACGATGAGCAATAACAACACCGGCGCGACCACCCCCATCACGGTCAGCGGCAGTCGCTGCCGCGCTTCGCTACGGCGCTGCAACGCGTCCAGCACCGCCTGAACGTTGGGATAGCGGGCGGCGGGGTCGTGCGCGAGACAGCGGTCGATAATCCCCGCCAGCGCGCGATCCATGCCCCGCACTTTGCGATGCGCCGTCACCGCGGGCGCTGAGCGAATGGCGGCGCGGTATTTGGCGAGCCGGTCGGGAAGATCGACGGAGCTATTGATCTGCTCCAGCGTCGCTTCGTTACGATGCGGCGGCCGACCGACGATCATGCAATACAATAGCGCGCCGAGCGCGTATACATCCCACCGCGCGTCGGGGACAGCGTCCAGATCGGCTTGCTCCGGCGCCATGTAGAACAGCGTCCCCAAGGCCGGCGTTTGTTCATGCGACAGCCGCGATTGACCAAAGTCCGCCAGGCGCGGCTTGTGATCGGTATCGAGGAGGATGTTCGCTGGTTTCAAATCGCAATGCAGCACCCCCTTGCCATGCGCGTGCAGCAGGCCGGTGGTGATTTCGCGAAACAGGCCCACGGCTTCCGGCACGGGGAGGGTATGCCGCTCGTTGAGATAATCCTCGAGCGAGCCGTTCTCGACATATTCCATCACGTAGTACGGCGGTTCGGCGTTCCAGCCGACATCCAAC
>CAUJKE010000384.1 GCA_963205385.1 Planctomycetota bacterium
GAAAAACAGCTCCCCGTCGCTGGTCAGCCTGCGCATGGCCGTCCGGTCCTCGGCCCCCGCGCTTTGTATATTCGCGATCACATCCTCTGGCTCGCGCTTCGCGAAGGGCATAGCGTGTGGAAGCTGGATCTTGCTCCCGGAGCGAAGGCCGTCTGGCA
The DNA here is from genome assembly GCA_963205385.1 of Planctomycetota bacterium. Lineage (GTDB taxonomy): Bacteria > Planctomycetota > Planctomycetia > Pirellulales > Pirellulaceae > JAEZGD01. The sequence goes on from CAUJKE010000384.1 coordinate 159, forward strand.
GCATGTGGCCGGCACGGGCCAGCGAGGCTATGGCGGCGACGGTGGCCCGGCCATCGGGGCGACCTTCGACGGCCCCAAAGGGATCGTCGTCAGTGCCGCAGGCATCGTCGATGTGGTCGATACCGAAAACCACGCGATCCGCCGCATCGATACCGCGAGCGGCCAGATTCAGACGCTCGCAGGGGGCGGTCCTCAAACCAAAGGCTACGGCGGGGACGATGGACCTGCGACCAAGGCGCAGCTCGACCGTCCCCACGGCATCTGCCATGGCCCCGACGGCGACGTCTACATCGGGGACACGCTCAATCATCGCGTCCGGCGAGTGCATGTTGGTGCGAAAACGATCCGCCTCCCCTCAGCGGCGAAAACGCGCTGATCCGCAAGTTGCGATGCTTCATTGACAGGCGCGGCCTCAATGGATCAAACTGAGGAAGCTGCGCGATTTCCGGGGTTCCGGGTTGCGGCGGGGTTTGCTCCGCCCGCGGGCAGCGAGTGTCGAGAAGAGGTATCGCAACGGGACATTCGTCCCGTGCCTGGCGTGCGGCTTGGTGGTGGGTTTTCGTGGCGGTGAGTCGCGGAGCCAAATGGTCTTATCGCGCACGCTGCAAATAAGGAATTGTCTGATGGCTAGAGGTAAGCCCGATTTTACCGAGATCCTGCTGCGCCGCGGCATTATTAGCCCTGAGCAGTTGCGCGAAGCGGAGATGATGTCGCGCGACGGCCGCATGACGCTCGCCGACTGCCTCATCAAGCTCGGCTACGCTTCCGGCGAAGAGGTGATGCGCGCGCTCGCCCAGCAACACAGCATGGACTATATCGACCTCCGCGAGGTCACGATTCCCGATTCGGTGATCGAACTCGTGCCGGAATCGGTCGCGCGCGAAAACGCCGTGCTCCCTCTTTCCGGGGACAACGAAGGCATTCGGATCATTGCCAGCAATCCCAACGACTTGGAAACAGTCGACAAGTTGCGATTCATCTTGAATCGCCGTGTCGACTTGGCGCTCGCCCCCCGGGAGAACATCCTCGAAGCGATCAACCGTTATTACGGCCAGATCGAAGGCGAATCGGCGGACTCGATCCTGCAGGAGTTCACCGACACGGCGATCGACTTCACTGCGACGGAAGGTGACGCCGGGGGGGCCGACGAGTCGATCGACGAGAACAGCGCGCCGGTGGTGCGACTCGTGCAGCTCATGATCAGCGAAGCGGTACTGACCCGCGCGTCGGACATTCACATCGAACCGTTTGAGAATCGCGTGCGGATTCGGTATCGCATTGACGGGGTGCTGGTCGAGCGCGACAGCCCCCCCCGCCGGATGTTGGGCCCGATCATTTCCCGCGTCAAAATCCTCGCCAAGATGGATATCGCCGAACGACGTCGCCCGCAGGACGGGCGGATCAAGGTCACGGCGGCGGATAAAGACATGGACCTTCGCGTCAGCATTATCCCCACCAACCACGGGCAATCGGTGGTGATGCGGTTGCTCGACAAGGACAACATCAAAGTCGGCATCCGGCAACTCGGCTTCTCGGAGGAGAACTTCCAGCAGTTCCAAAGCCTCATCAAACGGCCCAACGGAATCGTCCTCGTAACGGGCCCCACTGGCTCGGGGAAGACGACCACCCTCTACGCGGCGCTCAACGCCCTCAACCGGCCGGACCGCAAAATCATCACCGCCGAAGATCCCGTCGAGTATTACCTCCCCGGCATCAATCAGGTGGAGGTCCGGCATAGCATCGGACTGGACTTCGCGCGGATCATTCGTTCGATGCTGCGTCAGGCTCCGAACATCATCCTTGTGGGGGAGATGCGTGATTCAGAGACGGCGCAGATGGGAATCCAAGCATCTTTAACTGGACACTTGGTTTTCAGTACACTACATACGAACGATGCGCCCAGTGCTGTAACACGCATGACCGATATGGGAGTACCCAACTATCTGGTGGCAAGCTCCGTCGTTGCGGTCCTTGCACAGCGCCTGGTGCGCGTGGTTTGCCCCAAGTGCAAGCGGCTTTCCAAGCCGCGGGCCAGCGTGCTCGAAGACGCCGGCATTCCCGTGGAACTGGCCGACTCCGTGCAGTTCGCGAGCGGGGCCGGATGCTCTCATTGCCAAAAGGGTGGGTACCGCGGGCGGATCGGCATCTACGAAATGATGAGCATTACGGCGAAGATTCGGGACCACATCTTCAAAAACGACTCGGCGGCCGACATCCGCAAATCGGCCATCGCGCAAGGCATGAAGACGCTGTATGTCGACGGCATTCGGAAGGTGCTCAAAGGAATTACCACGATGGAGGAGGTATATCGCAATGCTAAGCGGACCGAACAGGACCACTTGGCGCTCCAGCAGATCCTCGCGGATTTCAATAAGACCTAGATTTTTTTGATGACTACATCTCCAGCGGGGGATGTTGCAAAATGGCGACATTCTGATCCGTTTATTTGGCGGCGACGCAATCGCCTGGAATAATCACCCTGTCAGACGGCAGCAACCTGTGATTGCCGCCTTTGACCTTTTCCCTTGCAGGCAATCATGTCCACAGGCCAGCAAATTCTGATTGACAAGCTCCTCTCGGCTGCCGTGAAGCAGGGAGCTAGTGATATTCACATTGCGACCGGGCAACCGCCGGTGTTTCGTCTGCACGGGCGAATGCGGAAGCTCGAGACCAAGACGCTCGAGCCGGAGGATACGGTCGGGTTGATGAAGAGCATCACGCCGGACCGATGTCAGCGCGAGCTACAAGAAAACGGCAGCACCGACTTTGGCTTCGCGTTTGGCGAGCTCGCGCGGTTTCGCGTTTCGGTGTTCAAGCAGCGCGGCAACGTCGGCATGGTGCTGCGGCAGATTCCGAACACGCTGCTGACGCTCGAACAACTCGGCCTGCCGGACGTGGTGAAGAAGCTCTGCATGCGGCCGCGCGGTCTGTTTCTTGTGACCGGGCCCACCGGGTCAGGCAAGAGCACCACGCTGGCCTCGATGATCAACTACATCAACGAGACGGTCGACCATCACATCATCACGATTGAAGACCCGATCGAGTTTTATCACTACCACAAGAAGTCCACGATCAACCAGCGCGAGGTACACGTCGATGTCCCCAGCTTCGCGGAGGCGATTCGCCGGGCGTTGCGGCAAGACCCGGACGTGATCCTCGTCGGCGAAATGCGCGATTTGGAAACGATTGAAGCGGCCATTAGCGCGGCTGAAACGGGCCACGTGGTCTTTGGGACGCTGCACACCAACAGCGCGCAAGGCACCATCAACCGCATCATCGACGCCTTCCCCGCTAACCTGCAAGAACAAGTTCGCACGCAACTTTCCACGTCGATCATCTCGGTGATCGCGCAGACGCTGTTGCCGAAGATCGGCGGCGGGCGAATTGCCGCGTATGAAATTTTGATCGTCACCTCCGCCATTTCCAACTTGATTCGCGAGAACAAAACCTTCCGCATCAACTCCGCCATTCAAACCGGCGCCAAGCACGGCATGATCCTGATGGACGACGCCCTGTTTCGCCTGTGGCAAGAGGAGAAGGTGAGCACGGAGGATGTCCTCGCCAAGGCCCAGAGCACCGACGAGCTCGCCAAACGCATCGCCAATGCGCGCCGCGGCATCCTGGACGACGAGTCGGATACCGAAGGAGGCGGCGGACATTAGCCGTGTTTCGTTGATTTGTGTTTCCAGGGACTGATTATTTTATTTGCAACCCATTTGCTAATGCCCAGGCGATTGCTCGCTGCCGGAACAGAGAGTCATCTCCTCATCCAGTTTGTGGCCCACGTCCGCCGGTCAATTGTCGGCGGCTTGTTGATATTCGTTCGCTAATTTCTCCCCCCTCTTTTCTCAATCACGATTCCCTTGCCTGCGGCCTGGCCGCGCGACGCTGTCGCGCAGGCTCCCCGGCGCGCGAGGCTGGTATGAAATAGGTGTTCCATGGCGGCCCGTCGTCTCGGACAAATTCTCGTTGACCTCGGCTTCATCACCGATGATCAATTGTTGCTGTTGCTGGAAGAAAAGGAGCAGCACCCCGACGTCCTCGTGGGCAAGATCGCCGAGGAGATGGGGTTGGTCACCGATGAGCAAGTGGCGCAAGCCCTGGCCGAGCAGATGCAGTTGCAAGTCATCGCGCTGGGAGACTTGACGATTCCGCCGGAAGTGTTGGCGCAGATTAACGAGTTGCAAGCGCAGCAATACCGTGTCGTCGCCGTGCATAGCGAAGGGCATACGCTGACGGTCGCCACGTGCGATCCGCAAAACCTCCGCATTCAAGACGAATTGCAGCAACAACTGGGCCGGGAAATTCGGCTCGTCGTGGCGACCGAGCGGGAAGTCAAAGCCGCGCTTGATAAGTACTACATCGATACCGGCGAGGACATCAGCACCATCATCCGGGCGCTTGAGGAAGATAGCGAACTGCTCGCGACCGCCGCGGCGCTCTCCGGCAGCGGACCGATCGATATTACCGATGTCGAAGCCCTGGTCGATAGCGCGCCGGTCCGTAAGCTGCTCAACATGGTGTTGCTCCTGGCCATCAAGGATCACGCCAGCGATATTCACTTTGAACCGTTCGAGGACGAGTTCCGCATCCGCATCAAGGCGGACGGCGTGTTGTATGAAATGGTTCCGCCGCCGCGCCACCTGGCGTTCGCCATTACCACTCGCATCAAGGTGATGGCGAATCTCGATATTGCCGAGCGGCGTTTGCCGCAAGACGGACGGATCGAGCTCACCGTCGGCGGCCACCCGATCGACTTGCGCGTCAGCGTGCTCCCCACCATGTTCGGCGAGAGCGTCGTCATGCGGGTGCTCGATCGCTCGGTCGTCAATCTCGATCTCGGCAACGTCGGCATGGACGAGCCGACCATGAAAGCCTTTCGCAGCGTGATCGATCGCCCCAACGGCATCGTGCTTGTGACCGGGCCGACCGGGTCCGGCAAAACGACCACGCTCTATTCAGCGCTCAGCGAACTCAATAGCATCAGCGATAAGCTCATCACCACCGAGGATCCCGTCGAATACGATATCGACGGCATTGTGCAGATTCCGATCGACCACGATATCGGCGTCACGTTCGCGGCGTGCTTGCGGGCGATCTTGCGACAAGATCCCGACACGATCCTGGTCGGCGAGATTCGCGATCTGGAAACGGCCGAAATCGCCGTGCAAGCCTCGCTCACCGGCCACATGGTGTTCAGCACGCTGCACACCAACGATGCTTGCGGCACGATCAGCCGGATGAAAGACATGGGGGTCCCCACGTTCCTCATCACCGCCACGGTCGAAGCGATCCTGGCGCAACGCCTGGTGCGCCGGATTTGCCCGAAATGCCGCGAGGAAGTCGCGCCCTCGACGGAACTGTTGTACGAAATGGGTCTCAAGCGCGAGCAAGTCGCCGGGAAGAAGTTCTACCGCGGCCGGGGCTGCGATTCGTGCAACAACACCGGCTACAAAGGGCGCGTGGGCCTGTTTGAACTGATGATTATGAACGACGACCTGCGCGACATGATCATGCGAAACTGCCCGGTCGATGAGCTCCGCCGCACGGCGCAAGGCTATGGCATGGTCTCGCTCCGCGACGCCGGCCTGGGCTTCGCCTATGAAGGCGTCACCACGCTCGATGAAGTCGTTCGCGAAACCGTCCTCGAAGCATAACCGCAGGAAGCATCACCATCGGACAGGCTGTGAGCCTGCCGCGCCATCAACACCTAACACGCAACACACAACACACAATCAAACACTCGTAGGACCGGCCTCCTACGCCACACCACCAGCGGGAAGACTCCCATGCCAACTTTTCAATTTGAAGCGATGGACGCCACGGGCCAGGAAATCCGCGACGTCATTGATGCGCCAACCGAAGAAGAGGCCCAGGCGACGATTCGGCAGATGGGCTACTTCGTGACCAAGATTTCGGTCAAGAAGGCCCGCGGCCAGGCCGGGGCGCCCGGCGCCAAGGCGAGCAAGCGCAAACGCGCTTTCGCGGTCGGCGGCGCTAGCGGCAAGCAGATCACGGCGTTCACGCGGCAGCTCTCCATTCTGCAAGACGCCGGTCTGCCGATTCTCCGTAGCCTTCGCATTCTGGAAGAACAACAAAAGCCCGGCGCGCTCAAGAACGCGCTGATGGATGTTTGCGACGAAATCGAAACCGGCTCCACGCTTTCCGAAGCGATGGCCAAATCTCCCAAGGTCTTCAATCGCCTGTACGTCAATATGATCAAGGCAGGCGAGGCAGGCGGCGCGCTCGAAACCATTTTGCAACGCCTGGCCGACTTCATGGAGCGTTCGCAAGCGTTGCGCCGCAAGGTGCAAGGGGCGATGATTTATCCCTGCGTGGTCATCACGGTCGCCGTCGGCATCTTGACGTTCATCATGATCAAGATCGTGCCGACGTTTGAAAAGATGTTCAAGGAGTTCGAACTCACCTTGCCTGCCCCGACGCTCCTGCTGATCGCGATCAGCCAAACGGTCGTCAAGCTGTGGTGGGCGCTGCCGCTGTTTCCGGTCGGCGTCTGGCTTAGCGTCAAACTGCTGCGCAAGTTCGCCTATGGGCGGATGGGCTGGGATCTGTTCATTTTGAAACTGCCGATTGCCGGCGCGCTGATCGAAAAGAACATCCTCGCTCGCACCACGCGCACGCTCGGAACGCTCGTCGCCTCAGGCGTGCCAATTCTGGAAGGCCTGAACATCACCCGCGAGACCGCCGGCAACGCGATGTTCGAGAAGCTCTACCAAAAAGTCTCCGACGCGATCCGCGAAGGCGAGACCATTGCCCAGCCGATGAAAGCCAATTGCAAGCCGCCGTTCCATCCCATGGCGTTGTTCTTCTGGGTCGGGTTTGGTCCCGCGCTGATGTCCCCCTTGGCGTTGCCGGTGCTCAACTTGCCAGGCATGGCGCATATCGTGGCGCCGGTGTTCATGGTCGCAGGCATGATGGGCGGCCTGTGGTACTTCATGAAATACAAACATCGCGTGGTCGATGAATTGGTCGTCAACATGATCGACGTCGGCGAAGAGACCGGCGAGCTCGATACGATGCTCTACAAAGTCGCCGATACCTACGACGACGAAGTCAAAACACTGACCGACGGCCTGATGGCCATGATGGAACCGCTGATGATCGTGTTCCTTGGCGGCGCCGTCGGCTTTATCGTCATTTCGCTCTTTATGCCGCTGGTCAGCTTGATTACGAACCTGTCCGGTTGAGGATCAGCCCAGCCGCATCCACTTGCACGCACCCTGAGCCTTGGAGAAGGGGTATGAGAAACACACGCATTCGCACGCGACGCGGTTTCACCTTGGTGGAACTGCTCGTCGTCCTCACGATCATCGGCATCTTGATGGCGCTGTTGATCCCGGCCGTCGGCGTTGTTCGCCGCTCGGTCATCAACGGCCGCATCGCGCTCGAAACAGCCTCGCTCGCGCAAGCCATCGAAGCTTACAAGAACGACACCGGCGACTACCCGCCGAACTTCAACGACGTCAACTTGCTCAAACGGCACCTGGCCAAGCGCTGGCAGCGTTTGCCGGCCGCGCAGCAAACGCAGTTTGTAAATCTAGTCGGCAAGCTTGATCCCGCAGAGACGATCGTCTTTTGGCTCGGTGGTCAAAGCTCTAATGGCGGACTCCGCGCCAACGATGTTCTCCCGTTTCAAGCGTCCGGCGGTTCTGGTGAACCGAAGGTCTACTTTTCGTTCGATCAGGCCCGCTTCACCGATAACGACGGCGATGGCTGGTACGAGTATCCCGTCGGTTACGCGCAGGGGACGCCGTTCGTCTACTTCGACGCCCGCTCGTACGACTACTACACCACCAATCCGTATAGCATCACCGCCGGCGGTGAAGCGCGCGGCACCGCCAAGCCGTATACCGATGGGACCAAGTATATCAATCCCGAGACGTATCAAATCGTGACAGCCGGGCAGGATGGTTACTTTAGTTCTGTTGGAGACACCGGTACATACGTTTACCCGCTCGGTCCGTACGGCAAGGAAGTTCGCGACAACATCACCAACTTCAGCGACGGCAAGACGTTGCAGGATAAGGTGCCATGAGCATGTTTCGTTTCCATCCCAGACCGAGTTCGCGGCGCGGCTTCACACTGGTCGAACTGCTCGTTGTCTGCACGATCCTGGCCATCTTGATGAGCCTGGTGCTGATGGCGCTCGCCGGCGCGACAGAACAAGCCCGCAACGACCGCACCCGCGCGGAAATCACCAAGCTGCATTCGCTCGTCATGAACCGCTGGGAAGGATATCGCCAACGGCCGTTGCCCGTGCGGATTCCTGCCGGGACGCAACCGGGCAGCGCTGCAGGCATTCGTTTGCAGGCGCTCTGGTATTTAATGCGCGCTGAATTGCCCGACCGCAAGTCCGATGTGCTAGCCAGCGTGCCTGCGGGACTTTCTCAGCCGCCGTATAACATGCGGGCGCCTTCACTGCAACTCGCGTATCAGCGTCGCGTTGCGGCGTTGACCGGCACCACGGTCGCGGCGGGGCTACCGGGTTGGTCGACCGATAATCAGCAGGCCGAGTGCCTCTATCTCATCATCGCGACGATGCGCGATGGGGATGCGTCGGGCTTGGATAGCTTCACTTCGCGCGAGATTGGCGACACCGATGGCGACGGCGTGCCTGAAATCCTCGACGGCTGGGGACGTCCTATTCGCTTCCTCCGCTGGGCGCCCGGCTTTACCTCGGAAATGCAGACCCGCGATGTCGTGAACCAGTACGATCCTTTCGATCCCCTCAAGATTCTCAGTCAACTCCATTCGCCGGACGGAGTTCATCCCGAAGGCTTTGCCTTGACGCCGCTGATCTTCTCCGCGGGACCGGACGGCGAGTTCGACATGTTCTTAGACACCGCGACCGCGCTCGATTACTCCGCCACGACGCCTCCCAACTTCCCGTGGGCGGTGTTCGATAACAAGCAACTAGGGGCCTCGCTCGACGCCAATGGCGATGGCAACTTCGACGATGTCGACAACATTACCAACCACTTCAACGTTGCGAGGTAGTTACGTGTACAAGTCACGCGCCACGCGCGCTCCCCTCCGCCACGGCATGACGCTCATCGAGTTGCTCGTCGTCGTGAGCATCGCGGTGATGCTCCTGGCGATCGCGATTCCGGTCATGCGCCCCGCGCTCAAGGACCGCAAACTGCGCGAAGCGTCGCGGCAGATCAACACGTTCATCGTCAACGCCAAAGCCCGCGCGGCGGAAAGCGGCCGCCCGCACGGCATCTGGATCGTGCGCAATAACGACAACACCGATCTCGTCGATTCGTCGTATCAAATCTTCATCGCGGAATCGCCCATTCCGTTCGCTGGCGAAACGCTCAACGCCACGTGCAGTTTGGGGGATGCGGATAGCGATGGCTTTGTCGATGCGGTCGAATTCTTCGATAGCTACGATTTGGTAAAGTCCGGCGATTCGATTCAGATCGATTACAAGGGTCCGAAGTATCTCTTGAACGTGACGCAACCCGGCGCGACCAAACGGGCCACGCTCACCGCCCCGTCCGGGTACACGCTGCCGCGCATGAGAGCCACGGCGAAAGCCCCGTTCCAGGTCTTTCGCCAGCCGATTCGTTCCAGCATCGCCCCGCTCGAGCTCCCCGCCGGCACGTGCATCGACTTGCAGTGGTCCGGCATCGGCTTTGACGGGCAAGAAATGGCGAGCGCCAATGCCGGGACGAACGATATCGTGGTCACCTTCACCCCGACCGGCGCGGTTGATCGCATCTATGGTTTTACCACGCAGCTCCCCGGCACCATTCATTTACTTGTAGGCCGGGTCGATCAAGTATCGAACCTGCAAACGGATACCACCAAGTTAAACATTGTGGACCCGACCGCGTCCTGGGTTTCCATAGGCCATTTAACAGGCTCGGTCACCACCGCTGAAAACTATGCCGATGGAACCGCCGCCAACGTGCGCAACGCCCGCACCATCGCGCAGCAAAAACAAACGATGGGAGGTCGCTGAGATGAAACGCAACCAGCGCCGCCTGAGTCTCCAGTCCGTCCGCAGCGGCGTCTCGCTGTTGGAAGTCATGGTCGCCATCGGCGTCACCTCGATCGGCCTCTTAGGCGTCCTCGCCCTGATCCCCCTCGCCGGGGCGCAGGTGCGGCATGGCCAGGTGTTGGAGCGGAGCATCGTCATCGGCGAAAGCGCGCTCTCGGAGATGCGCACCCGCGGCTGGCTCAATGCCGAGAACTGGGTCAATTCGACGGGGCAAGCGCCCATCAATCTCGCCATCGGGACTGCCCCCAAGGCGTTTTGCCTGGACCCGCGCGGCGTGGCCGATGGACTTAGCGGCCAGTACTTCCCCACGAACGCCAGCGTTAACATGGACCGCATCACCGTCTGGAATCGCCGCGTCGGCACCACTCCTCCGAACAGCACGGCGGACCTCACTCGACTTCCGAGCAAGGAACTGGCCGACTTCCTCTGCCAGTCGCAAGACGATCTCTCGGTCGAATCCACGACCCGCGACCGCACGTTGCCTGCTTACCAACTCTGGGCGCCGCAGGATACGCAAACGTCGCCGACCGCGTCCCCCACGCGCCGCCAGTTTTCCGGCTCGATGTCCTGGATGGCGACCATCGTGCCGCACGGCGATAGCCTGTACCGCGTCTCGGTCGCCGTTTTTAGCCAGCGCGTCCCCGGCGAGGAAGTCACCGCGACGGTGAACTTTCTCAGCGGGGGCATTGCCGGGGGCGATGTCGAACTGCAATTCGCCACCGCCAGCGACGAACTCAAAATCGCCGAGGGGAGTTGGGTGTTCTTGTCGGGACGTATGCAGGTCTCTCAAAACAGCTATCAGCCGGTGTTTCATTGGTATCGGGTGCTGATGAGCGACCGCGATCCCACGGATAAGACCAAATTCTACGCCACGCTCGCCGGTCCCGATTGGGATCCCCGAGCGCAGAACGTGCAAGCGACCATCATCCCCGGCACGGTCAATGTTTACGAGCGCATCATGCCGCTCGAACTGTCGAACTTGTGGGGAACTCCCAATTAGTCCCGGTCCAGGGTCGGCGTTGTTCAACGCTTAGCGGCGCGGTTTCGGGACGGAGAAGGCAATCATGTTACGCAGAAAACAAAGCCGCCAGCGGCGCGGCGTCGTGCTCCTGGTGATCCTCAGCTTGCTGGTGCTGTTCGCGCTGCTAGGCATCACGTTCGTGATTGTCTCCGGCCAATACGAGCGCTCCGCCGGCGCGACGGCCCGGTCCGAGCTCTACGGGGGCGAACCGTCCCGCGATCTCGATACGGCCATGTACATCGCCCTGCGCGATGACCTCAACGCGCTCAACCCGCTCCGCTCGCACTCGCTGCTGTACGACATTTACGGTCACGAGATTCACTACGGCAGTGTCACCACCGCCGCCAGCGGCCTGGGGGGAAACCAGTTCGTTCAGTTCGACATGATGTCGGTCAGCCGCGACGGCGTGAGCGCGCCTGCGTCGCTCCCCGCGCAGGCCGGCTACTTCAACGGTTGCGTGCTCACGTTCTTCGCGTCGCAGTTCTCCAGTAGCGATAAGGTCGCCGGCGTCAGCGCGCGTGTGGTCGGTTATCAGCCCAATGCCGGCAATCCGCTGCAAGCCACGGTGCGGATCGCGCTTCCCACGACCGACGACGCCAATAGCCTGTCGTTCAACATTGGCGATCGCTTCATCATCAACGGCCGCCCGTTCTCCGGCGCCGGCGCCGGTTTCAACCCTGCAGACGGTACGTTGAAGAAGGTGGATTCATCCGGTCTCCCTGCGGCGCTGCAGCCCAATCGCATCGGCGAGTCATTGGCTGATCTCCGCACCAACTATCTCGCCGGCAACATGAACGAAAGCTGGGACGCCGCCGATTTGCAGAACATGTTCCTCTCGGCAACGATCCCCGATCCGACGCAGGCCAGTGGGGTTCGGGTCGGTCAAAACCCCAATAATCCTGCACTCCCCTTTTACTACATCATTCCCTCGTTCCATCGCCCCGCGCTCATTCGCCAACAAGGCGGAACCCCGACGATGCGGAACACGCTTCGACCGATTCCCGGCCAAACCGCCCAAACGTCTTTCCCCGCGCTCCTCGATTATGTCTACGGCCCGTGGGACGTCGATAACAATGGCGACGGTATCCCCGATAGCGTCTGGATCAACCTCAACAGCGCCATCCGCACGTCGCCGACCGGCCAGCGCTACCGCGCGCTCTACGCTTATCTCATCGAAGACCTCGATGGGCGGCTCAACCTCAACTATCACGGCAGCGCACAACACATCAACCCGGCCGCCACGGACGCAGGCTACTACCTGGCCGATGGCACGCAGACCAACGCCTACGGCCTCAAAGGCTCGGGACTCGGCCCGCCGGAGGTGAACCTGCAAGCGGGGCTGTATGGCCTGAATTCCACGCAGTACACGCAACTGTTGGCTGGCAATGGAAACATCCCCGGTCGCTACGGCCCCGATGGCGTCATCGGCAACGGGGCGGCGGTCACGGCGGACCTCCTCTCGCAAAGCCGCTTCTTTCAAATCCCCGGCAACTATTTCTCAGGCGCGCTTTCGTCGTACATGTCCACGCCGGACCTTGCAGGCCAACTGACGATGGGGGTTGATACGCGCGGGCAACTCATCACCGATGTTCCCACCGATAAGACAAGCGACCTGCGCAACAACGTTGAGTATCGCACGCGGCTCCCCTACGACCGCCGCTTCACCCCGGCCGAATTGGAACGGATCTTGCGCCTGTACGATATCGACGCCGCCCAATTGCCTGCCCGGTTGCAGTACCTCAGCAACATCTACGGCCCCGGCGGCGGGCAGGCGGTCGTGAATCGGCAAAACGTCACGACCGATAGCTACGACCTGCCCATGGCGCATGCGCTAGTGACGAAAACCGTCAACACCACCCTGGGAACCACCAAACGCCCGCTCCGCGACCCGATGGATCTTTTGCGGCAGCGCTTTGGCGCGTCGATGATCTCCGAAGCCGAACTGCTCAAACTGGTTGACCGCGATTTCTATTTTGGCGTCAAGATGAACCTCAACCGGCCCTTCGGCGATGGGCAGGATAACAACAATAACAAGGTCGTCGATGAATCGCTGGTGATTGTCGACAGCAATAATGACGGTCAAATCACGGCCGCGGAAGTCAACAACGCGGAGCTCACCGCTCCGAATCTGCTGGGTTATCGCTTCGCCAATGGCGAGGATCTCAGTGGCGACGGCGTGGCTCAAGACGCCGCCGACGACGCCTTTGTGCGCCATCAGTTTGCGAAGCATCTCTACATTTTGGCTTCGCTCTGCGTCGATACCGGCAACCCGCCTAACCCCGTCACGCAGCGGCAGCTGGCCCAATGGGCGATCAACGTCGTCGACTTCCGCGACGCCGACTCGATCATGACCCCGTTCGAATACGACCCCAACCCGTTCGACGGCTGGAACTCGCAGTGCAACGGCATTCTCAGCCCCGGTGAGCAGATCACCGCCGCCCGCGGCCTGGTTTGGGGCTGCGAACGGCCTGAACTCTTGCTGACGGAAACGCTCGCGTGGCATGATCGCCGGACCACGGATACCGCCGATGAAGACCCCGTCGAGCCAGGTGGCGCCCAGACTATGAAAGGGACCACCCAAGAAACGATGATGAACAAGAAGGACGACGATTACGACCAGGAATACATGCCGGAAGGAGCCGCGTGGGTCGAAATCTTCAACCCGTGGCAAAGTAAGGTCGAGCGCCAGCCGGCCGAGTTCTATAACAATTGGACGAACAACACCCTGCAGTCCGGCGTGCGGCTCGACCAAATGACGCCTGGCGCTACGGGCTCGCCTGTGTGGCGAATTCTGTTTGTGACGGGAAACAGCAAGCAGAACGACCCTGACGAAACCTATCCCGGCGCGCCGATGGTCGCCAAGGCGGATAAGGATCGCAGCATCTATTTCGTCGATCCCACTTCCGTCAACGATGATCACGGCAAAGCGTTCTTCCCGGGGCACAGCAACCTGGCGCCGCTGATGCCGGGGCGATATGCCGTCGTGGGCTCCGGCCCGACCGATCCCGACGCGAACAACAAGTATGTGACGTACGCCGGCTTTCGTAACGATGCGACGATCGCATCGCAGGACGACACAATCCTGGCCGATACGCGCCGCCTTGAACTTACCCCCAACTCCAACCCGGCGACGAACCAGTTCAGGGTCTACAAGAACGATCATCCAGGGCTTCCCGAGCCTAACTACGGAACCAACGTGCAACCGGTCGTGGCGGTTGTGGTCAATCGCAGCACCGATGGCACAGGCGCGCCGAAGCCTGAACGTTTCACGCTCTCCGAACCGGCCGATGGCTACACCTTGCCCGGCGGGCACATGAAAGGGGCGGCGATACCAGGCGGACTCATCCCCGTCACGCCGGTCAAGGACAAGCCGCTCGACCTCGAACGGACCGATCTCGACAAAGACATCGTGAAACAGGACGGCACGCATCCGCAGTTTCGCTTCGTGCATCTGCAGCGACTCGCTAACCCGCTAATGCCGCACGACAAAGTGCTCAATCCGTATCTCACCATCGACACCACCGCCGTGGACCTCACCGTTTTCAACGGCGTGGGGACCGGAGACGAACCAGGCGTCGATGGCGGCCCGAATAAGGAAGTGTTTGAAACGCTGGAACGGGGCGAACATGCCGGTGCGACGGTGCAGCGCGAATTGTGGCGGCGCGTAACATTGCAAAACTACACCAACCCCAAGCAAGATGACACAGACCATCGTTTCCCGTTCAAGCTCCGGCACACGCTCGGTTACTTGAACGAAAAGTATCACCCCTATCAGACCACCGACGCCGCCGCGCTATCCAAAGGCGATCCGCAACTGGGCGCGATGCCTCCCTTCCCGTGGCTGACCTGGAACAATCGGCCGTTCAACAGCGTGTATGAAATCATGGAGGTGCCGTTCACGCGCTCGTCGCAACTCACGCAGTTCTATCGGACGCCATTGGCCGTCACCGGACCCTATAATCAAAACCAATTAGGCTACCAGTACGGCCATCTCTTCAACTTCTACTACGATCCTCAAACGCCACAGGCCGGTGAAGTCCACGCGCTGCATCGCATCTTCGATTTCCTTCGCATCCCGTCACACTTCATCGAAGCGGACACGCTCCTCTCGGCCACCAATTTCC
>CAUJKE010000385.1 GCA_963205385.1 Planctomycetota bacterium
AAATCTCCCGATCGGGTTTAAGAACTTCATGTACGTTGACGACGGACAGGTATCTGAAGTTCCCGAACCATCGTCACTCGTTCTCTTCGGAATCGGAGCGTGTGTCGCTGCTGGCGGTGCCGCCCTTCGCCGGCGACGTGAAAAGCGACAAAAGGCTCTAGTGTAATCTGGCCGAAACACATGCAATCTATGCGGGCGGCTTAGGCTGCCCGGCGGGGTGGCACGTCCCTGAAAGAGCTTTGGTTGTCAAGGGGAGTTGGGCGCGTACGGGTATCGTTGGTCGAGGGGACTCGATTTTGCAGTGGTTCGGTGACTGGGTTTTGTGACGTTTGTGTTGTGTTTTGGCGACGTGGCGACATGCGTTTGCGGCGGGGTGGCACGGACGAGGGTGGCACTTGGCTTGCCAGTGCGGGAGCGCGGGTTCACATGGCATTCATCATAATCGTTCACCGCGCGCAGCATCCCGGCTGCACGAGTCGAAGCCTGAACTTCAGCGGCGCGTTGCCTTCGCCGGTCGCGCCGCTGAGTGCTCAAGATGTCGCGTTCAATTCGTGTGGCGCAAGGAGCAGTTGCCGCTTCCGAACCCACCAAATGGCGCCTCCGCTGGCGCTTCCGCACTGAAAGGCCAGTGGCAATACGTCGGCATCACCGCCCGCGCCACGCCGCCGCGCATTTCTCATTCGCCGTCGCTTAACGGCAAGCCGTAGGCGTCTGCGGGGCAACGACTTTTTACGTCGACGCCTACGGCTTGCCGTTAAACGACGGACAACGCTGAGTAGGTCCGAAGCCGGCTAGCGCACTTACACCCGCGCCAGCGCACGCCGCAGGAGCTGATCCTCGCGACTCAGCCACTTCCGCTTGCCCTCTCTGAAATTCGCAAATATTTGAGGAAATTCGCCTGCCGTATAAGCTTCGAGTAAGCGCTGATCCAGATATGATTTCTTGCAAACAGCCGGCGTGTTGCCGAGTTGCTCGGCCACGTGCTTGATGGCGGCGTTTAACTGTTTTTTGCGCGCCGACTCCGCTTCTGCATCGCGCGCTGCATACAATTCCGCCATCAATTGGGAACATGCATTCCAGGTGCGAAAGTCCTTGGCGGTGATGTCGCGCGACGAAATCTCGGCCAGGTACTCGTTTACTTCCTCCGCGGTCACTTCCTGGGGGCCGTCGTCCCCTTCAAAACAAAACAGGTAATCGGCATCTTCATTAATCATGCGTTTGATAGCGGCGACCGCGCGGCGGTCCTCCACGATTACATGCCGCTGCTGCTTGCTTTTCCCCGTAAAACGAAACTCGGCGCTGCCGTTGACATACTTCAAGTGCTGGTGACTGAGCGTCGTCAGGCCGCGGGAGCCGTTCGCATTCAAGTATTCCTCGTTCCCAATTCGCATGCCAGTCAAGTCGAGCAAGCGCACGAGCAGCGCGAGAACACTTATGCGCTTACCGGTCCGGCGCAGATCGCGCGCGACGGCGCGGCGAATCTTTGGAAGCACTCGGCCGAACTCCTCCAAACGGTGAAACTTTTGCAGCGCCGAGGCTTCGCTCCACCGGGCGTGATACAGCGACTGCTTGCGATCTTGGTCGTCGCGTCCCGTCGCTTGCAAATGCCCGCGCGGATCGCGATTGATCCAGACGTCGGTCCAGGCAGGCGGGATGGCCAATTGTTCAATGCGGTCGAGTTGCCGCGTGTCGCCTACTCTTTTCCCGTTCTCATATTCATACGTGAAGCCGCGGCCGTGCCGCTTTCGGTGGATTCCCGGCTCGTCGTCGCTGCTGTAGTGCAAGCCTGCGTGCTGTGCGAGCTTTCTGGCTTGGCGCTGCTTTGCGTTCATGGCGTGAATCGAAGAGCCGGCCGGTTTGCAATATAATGGCTCGGCCGTTTAGCCTGCGATGGTATCGCCTCCCAAAAGTGGCAGCACATGGCCGGTGATGTAGCTGCTGTCCGCATTCGAGGCGAAGAAGACAAACGCCGGCGCGATCTCTTCCGGCTGCGCGGGGCGTCCAAGGGGTGTTTCGCCGCCGAAGTCGCGCATATCTTCCGCGGGACGCTCCGCGGGATTCAGCGGTGTCCAAACCGGACCCGGCGCCACGCAATTGACGCGAATCTTCTGCTCAAGCAAGTTTTGCGCAAGCGCTTTGGTAAATGCATGAATGGCGCCCTTGGTGGCGGAATAATCGAGCAGCTTCTTGCTTCCTTCGAGTCCCGTAACAGAGCCGGTATTAATGATCGCACCGCCTGCGGGCATGTGTGGGACGGCAAACTTCACCATCGAAAAATACCCGAAGATGTTCGTGCGAAACGTTCGTTCCCATTGTTCGTGCGAGAGTTCGTCCAACGTCTCCCGGTGTTTTTGATACGCGGCATTGTTGACGAGAATGTCGATGCGCTGGAAGCGCGCGACGGTTTGCTCCACGGCGTCGCGGCAGAATTCGACATCTTGCACATCGCCGGCGATGAGCAACGCCTCTTGGCCGTCCTTCTCGATGTGTTCCTTGGTTTCTTGTGCGTCGGCTTCTTCCTCCGGCAAGTACAGGAGCGCGATATCCGCTCCTTCCCGCGCAAAGAGCACCGCCACCGCTCGACCAATGCCGGAGTCTCCGCCGGTGATGAGCGCAATCTTCCCCTTGAGCTTAGCCGCCGGTTGATAGGCAGGCGCCTGAAACTCCGGGCGCGGGTCCATTTTCTTTTCCAAGCCGGGTTCGGTAATCGGTTGCGGTGGGAACGGAGGTTTGGGTTGAGTGGTGCTCATGGTTGATTCTCAGGGCTCGACAGAGCGACGCGGTTGGTCTCATCGCCAGGATGACTCGAGTGGGAACCGGCAACGATTTAAGCGCAGATCCACGTTCGCTCAATCTATGCAACTGCAATGCCACGAGAATCCAAAGTGTTCGCGCGGCGTCTGAGTCGCGGGCAGGAAGCCCAGTGGCCACGCGTTGTGTTATTGCAAGCCCTGCGGTGGGAGACTCCCAGGGGCGACTCCGGTTACCCGAACTGGTCGCCGCGCAAGCATCGTGGCTTGCGCCGCATCAATTCCTGTGGTATGAAGTCCGGCGATTGCCGCGTGTTTCCATGGATTTTAGTTTGGCACCCCAATTGCAACTATTCCAACCGCACCTTGTCCGCAATCACCGAAAAGGATCGATCCATGACCGTTCAAGCTTCCCCGTGGGATCCTGAGATAACTCCGAAATTTGAGGCGATTAAAGCTCCGCGCGCGTTCGATGTCGTCGTGGTGGGAGGCGGAGTCGCGGGGCTGTCCACGGCCTATTTCCTGCAGCGCGCTGGCAAAAGCGTGGCTGTGTTCGAGCGTTCGCGACTCGGCTCCGGAGACACAGGCTCGACGACTGCCCACTTAACGGCCGTCACGGATCAACGTCTCTCGTCTCTGGCGAACACGTTTGGCGTGGATGGCGCGCAGCTTGTCTGTCGCGGCCAGCTGGAAGCAATCGACGCCATCGAGCAGATTGTGCGCCAAGGCGATGACGATTGCGAATTCACGCGCATCCCCGCGTACTTGTACTTCTCGCTGCGCGGGGATGATGGCGATTATGAACGGCTCGTGCAAGATTCCCAAGTCGCGCAAGAGGCTGGCATGGACGCTAACGTGCTCTCCGCCGTCCCCTATTTCGATCTCCCCGGCATCCGCTTTCAGAATCAGGCGAAGATTCATCCGCTCAAGTATCTTCGCACGCTCGCCCGGCAGATCGTGGAAAACAAAGCATGCGCCATTTACGAACAAAGCGCCGTTACCAGCGTGGAGGCTGATCCACTATCGGTGATCGTCAACGAACAGGTGCAAGTGCGCTGCGAACACTTAATTCTCGCCACGCATGTGCCTCTGATGGGCAACGCCAACATGGTGAGCGCGACGATCCTGCAAAGCAAGCTGGCGCTTTATACATCGTACGTCCTGGGAGCGACGATTCCGCGGGAGACGATTCCCCTTGGCGTGTATTGGGACACGTCGGACCCATATTTCTATCTCCGGGTCGATGAAGGCCAGGAGCGGGACTTCTTGATTTTCGGCGGCTGCGACGTGAAGACGGGCCAGCTCGACGACGAGGCCCAGCACTTCGCCCAACTCCGCAAGCGCTTCGAACGTTTATTCCCCGACGCGACCATCCAGCGGCAATGGTCGGGGCAAATCGTGGAATCAAACGATGGACTGCCCTATATCGGGCCCACCGCCGACCGGCAGTTTGCCATGACCGGTTTCAGCGGTAACGGTTTCACCTACAGCACCCTCGCCGCGATGATGGCCTGCGACTACGTGCAAGGCCGGAGCAATCCGTGGACGGACATTTTCGCCATCGATCGCGCCAAAATACTTGGCGGAGCTTGGAACTATGTGCGCGAGAATGTTGATTATCCCTATTACATGATCAAGGATCGCTTCTCCGCGGCGGATACGGATTCGCTCGCGCATATTGCGCCGGGCGAGGGAAAGCTGGTGGATATCGACGGCCGCCGCGTCGCTTGCTATCGCAACCCGGAAGGTGAGTTGATCCAGCTCTCGGCGATTTGTCCGCATATGGGCTGCTTTGTGAATTGGAACAACGCGGAACAAACATGGGACTGCCCTTGCCACGGCTCGCGCTTTCAACCCACCGGCGAAGTTCAGAGCGGTCCCGCCGAATCCTCCTTGGCCTCTGTGCCGCAAGCGGATAATGGAACACGAGCATCCTCGGCATCCAAATAGAATGCGAGCATGAACGTCTACGGTGGGGTCGCGCAGGGATGTCACCCGGATGCCGCGCGCAGGGTAAACGTGTAAGATGGAAGCATCGCTTACTCGCCCATCCGCACGAGCAGTGGCGCCCTTCGGCAAACCCGATTGATGTGCCATCCCGCCCAAAAGTAGAATGTCTCCAAGCCATTTCTTCTTCGTATTCGTTTAACGGCCAGCCGCAGGCGTCGATGTAAAAAGTCGCTGCACGGCAGTCGCCTACGGCTGGCCGTTAAACGAGGGACAACGCAGAGCAGATTCGAGAAGTAGAATGTTTCGTTTTCTTGCGTCAGTTCTGGTCCTCAGTGTGCTATGGCCTCAAGGCGTCGCGCTGGGGGGTGACGAAAGTTCGCCGGTTCCGCCGCTGGCTTTGATGCCGCGCGTCGAGGATCACACGCAGATGTGGTGGGCGGATGGTTTTCCGACGCACACGCCGGCGGCGCGGTGGTTGCGCGTGATACAAACGGGAAGGTATGCGATGGTGCTGGATACCCAGACGCTGCGCATTCCGCACTTTGGCGCTGTTTCGGGGATCGCGCACCAGTGGCAGGGTTTGCCAGCGGCGGAACTGGCGTTGCAAATTACCGCGAATGGAAAGTCGTATCACTGCACCGCTGGCGGGAAATGGA
>CAUJKE010000386.1 GCA_963205385.1 Planctomycetota bacterium
ACCGCCAGTGCGATGATCATTCCCAGGGGCGACTTGCGGCGGTGGCGTTCCAACAGCACCGACGTGGAGTGCATCGCGGGAGACGCCGCAGCCACCGGCGCGACAGCCACCGCCGCTACCTGGGCTACAGGAACCGCCGCAACCGGCGCGGCTGTGGGCGAATGCGCGACGGGAGGGGCGGGACGGTGCAGCGGCGGCGGAGCAGCCTTGGGTGCTTTGGGGCCGCGAACCGCGGAGATCGGCCGCGGCGCGGCGGCGGCTTGCACTTCGGGAACCTCGGGAAGCGGCTGCCAGGGCTTGTTCTTCCCTTCGCGAACCCAATCCGTGGACGTGAGTTGGCCCGCGCGGATCAATTGTCCGAGAAAGTCCAGCGTGACCGGACCAAACTCGGTTCCCGCCTGACGATAATACCACTTGCTAGACATTGGAGACGAACCCCCGCCGCTTCACGATCACTTGGGCACAATGATTTTCCGCCGCTGCGGCTCCATAGCCCAAAGCAGCGAATACCCACAGTGTAGCTTTGCCGCGGGGTGGATTTCAACACAATCACGCGCGGACTTTGCGTGTTTCGTCCATCCAGAGGTTTCGTTCATCCAGGGCGTGATCCGCGGGGTGCGCACCGGCCCGTCGGTCACCCCCCATCGGCAGACTCTCCCCCCAATGCTGGAAACCAAAGGTAGCCGAAGTCGCGTGGACCTCGCTTGCGGGTGGGGCGGTGGAGTCGGAGCGGGGGCGGACTACGTTCTGGAGAACGCCGCCGGCCCTACGGTGCGGTGGAGCTCACCTGTTCCTCGCGCGCCACGACCTCCTCCCGCGCCACGACCAGCGACAACGCCTTGCGACTGGGGTTGGTGCTTCGCAGTTCTCGCCGGTGTTCCTTGGGGAGGTGCTCGCGCTCGATCAACTCGGGGTCGTACTGCGTCCACGATTCGCGCATCGTCGTCGCGCGGATTTCGCGGAGCGAGTCGCCGTCGTAGAAGCGGGCGACAAAATCGCCCCGCTCCCAATCGCGCTGCGGCACTTGCGCCGGCGACTTGAGCAACCGCCACGCCCGCACGTTATAGCGCGACTGCGCAGCCGACCACTCGTAGTACAGAACCTGATCGAAGACGAGTTTGCCTTGCTCGTCATAGAAATGGTTGATCTCGATCACGTCCACATGATCGGTCATCACGTACTCTGGCGGGCTAAGCCCCATTAAGGCCAGAGAAATCGCCCATGAAAATGTAGTGGTACCCACCGGTTTCCTCCATGAAACGGGAGCGAAACTTACAAGGTGAGCGCCGGCGCAGGTCGCATCAATATCCGTTATCGGACAGCAACGCAAGCTCAACTTATGGAAATCTTCAAATTGGCCGGAATTCTCGAATTTATGCGGACATCCGTGACGATGGATGGTGGTTTGGGCTGGGGGAAACGAAACGCCCAAGAGTGGCTTTGAAAGGCGTGACACGGTAAAGTTAAGTCTTGGGAGCGAGGAAGATAACATGAACAAGCAACTAACCGCCATCATCCAGCGCGAAGGGGACGGATTTGTCGCCCTCTGCGCCGAACTCGACATCGCCAGTCAAGGAGACACGGTCGAGTCGGCGCGCGAGAATCTGCGCGAAGCTCTCGAACTGTTCTTTGAAACCGCGTCGCCGGCAGAAGTTCAGCGGCGGATGGGGGAAGAAGTCTTCATCACGCAGCTTGAGGTTTCCCTTGGGTGAACTGCGAGTTCTCTCCGGTCGAGAAGTCTGTGCCATTCTTGAACGACACGGGTGATTGGAAGCCAGATGTCTACCCAGCAAACCATCCGCGTCGGCCTGGGACAAATCCGCGTCGATGGTGGTGACCCTCAAGCGAACCTTGCCCGCGCGGTGGCGGCAATCGTCGCGCTGGCGAACGATGGTTGCGAACTCGTTGTTTTGCCAGAATGCCTGGACTTCGGTTGGACGCATCCATCGGCGCGTGACGCCGCTCAGCCGATTCCTGGTCCGCATGTTGAGCAACTCGCCAGCGCGGCCGACAAGCATCAGGTGTATGTCGCGGCGGGACTCGTGGAACGGGCCGGCGACAAGCTTTTCAACGCCGCCGTGCTGCTTGATCCGCGCGGGAAGATTGTGCTGCATCATCGCAAGATCAACGAACTCGATATCGGCTTGGATTTGTACTCCGTCGGTGATCGGCTCGGCGTGGTGGAGACACCACTGGGAAAGATCGGGCTTAACATTTGCGCCGATAATTTCTCGGATTCGCTCGCGATGGGGCATGTGCTGGCGCGCATGGGGGCGCAACTGATCGTCTCCCCATCGGCCTGGGCCGTCCCCGCCGAACACGACAACAGCAGCGAACCCTACGGCCAACTGTGGCGAGACGCCTACGGCAGCCTGGCGACCCTCTACGACCTCACGGTGATCGGGGTCAGCAATGTCGGCTGGATCAACGGCGGCCCGTGGCGCGGGCGCAAGTGCATCGGCTGTTCCCTGGTAATGGGCCCCGGCGGCGAGATCCTGGCTCAAGGCCCCTACGGCGCCCAGGCCGAGGCCAATCTCGCCGTGGAAGTGCAGCCGCGGCCAGCCATCGCCCGCGGCGCGGACATCGCGCCGATCTTGCGTTCTCGCGGCTATGTCGGGCCGTGAACGCTGCACGTGGCGCGTGAGAAATTCCGGCGTGCTAATCCCAACACTCGACGACGTCGCCTTCGTCCATGACCTGGCCACACTTCGGGCACGGTCCTGGAGCGGTCCAGCGCTCGACGCAGTGACGCCGGTTCGACTCCGCGGATCGACACCTGGGACAAACCAGTTCTTTATCGCTCAGGCCGACAGACTCGTCCCACGGTTGCTCCGAAGTGACAACGTCGAACAGTTCACGGCAGTCTTGACAAGATAGAGTTGTGGTGCGGCAGGCCCAGCCGACGCCATCACCCCCAGAGACGATCGCCTCGTAGCCGCAGCTTTGGCAAATGAACTGACGGTGTATTCCCATGTTTCCGCTCGTCACGAGCCGCTTCGGGGAAGTCCTCAGGCGGCATCCGTGTCACGGCTTTGCGGTTCGGCCGGAGGGGGCACGAACTTGGGCGCCGTGATCTCGTCGCGGTCGTCGTCGTCATCATCGGAGCGGCGCGGCTTCGGCTTATTGCGCGACGCGGTGGACGGGGTCGTGTCGTACAAGTCGTTCATGTTCAGTTGCGATTGCAAGTCGTGCAGACCCTTGCGGAACTGCTGGTAGCTTTGCCCCATGCTGCGGGCGACATTGGGCAAATTGCGCCCAAACAACAGAATCGCAACCACGCCAACGATGAACAATTCCTGAAAACTCAAGCCAAACATGCGGTGACCTCATGTAGGTTCGTGGAGAAGGCGAGCACTCGCGGAAGCCAGGCGGCCTCAGCCAGGTCCAGAAGGAACGAGTGAACGGATTACGGCTTCTTGTCGTAAGGACCAGACGCCTTCGTATCCTTCACATCCTCGTCGTCCTCGACCGAGGAATCATCGTTGATCCCTTCCTTGAACTCCTTAATGCCTCGCCCCATGCTGCGCATGACACTCGGCAGACGGTGCCCAAACAACACGAGCACAATCACCATCACCACGATGAGTTCTGTATATCCAACGCCAAACATGGCCATCAACGGGAGTTCGCCCGCTCTCGCAAGAAGGTGGGAATGAATTTCCGGCACGCGAACAAGCGGCGAAAGCGGGCGCTGGCCCAACAGGGCGACGCCAGAACTGCCTGTGCGGCTCACGACGTCCGAGGGACGCCGTTAGTTACTCAATTCTTATCATACCCGCCGCGGCACCGCTGTCAACGAGCACCCCCCCTATGCGAGGCTCGAACGCCTCATAAGTTCGCATCCATGCTCACGCACAGGCCTAATACGGCCGTGCGGAGAAGGAGCGTGAACGCTTGGGAAATCGCGACGGTGATAATTGCGCAGAATCGCTAATAACTGCCGTTATTGGTGGGGGGCGTTTGCGCGGGAGTAGCTGGGGGACTCGCTCACCATCGGGACGAGCCCGAAGGAGTCGTGTGGCGGGGGGTGGTGAGGGCTTAGCTCGCCGACTTGCTCACCATCGGGGCGAGCCCGATGGGGTCGCCGGGCGGACGTGGCGATGCTTGCGCAGAGGGGCTAATAATCGCCGTTATTGGTGGGGGAATGCTGATCGGTTTAATGGTTGAAAACGTCCGTATT
>CAUJKE010000387.1 GCA_963205385.1 Planctomycetota bacterium
AACACAAGTAGAACGTGGTCGCGGCCTGACTCGCTGGCGACTTGCCTAATCCTTAGGCACGCCGCCACGGCAGACGCGATTGCGGACATCCGCACGACTCACTAGAGAATCTACTGCTGCGCCAAAATCAAGCCCCAGAAAGTGGGACAGGCAACGGTTGAGCAGGCTGGGCACGCTCGATTTGCGGCTCATTTTGACCTTTTTCGCCGCCGCCGAATGGGCTACAAGTCCCCTCCCCGGACTTTGCTGGAAGGAACTGCCATGTCCACGCGCCGTTGGTTTTTGTCGATCGTGACGCTCGGTCTGTTCTCGGTTCTGTCGCGCCCAGCGCTCGCCGGGCCGCAGGTGGGAGACGCGAACTTGCGGGAGACGCTCGTCTTTGGCCTCAAGCCGCGACTGCCGGAAGAAAACGCCTTTATCGATCTCGTGCTGCTGCGCGTCGACCAGAAAGTGCTTCCGCTGGATCTCGTCATCAGCACGTTTCGCTGGGCGCAAGGCCGCAAGCCGTACCCCATGCCGTTCTTTCAGCGGGCGTTAGTCGTCCGCGCGGCGAAACTGGGGATAAACTTGTCGTAACTGAGTCATTTTACGACTGAGCAGTCGTCACGCTCCGCGTGCGGGCCGGCATTACGCGGAACGTGATGTCGACTCGCGCATTACTGCAGCGGCATCTTCAACTGCACTTCTTTGCCGCTGCGCAGGACAGTGACAGGAATCTTGTCGCCACGGCGATGTTCGTTCATGCCGATGCGAAAGATGTCGGTTTCCGTCAGTGGTGTGTCGGAGCCATCGAAACGGACGAGAATGTCGTCCTTCAGAAAGCCGGCATTCTTGGCGGCGGCATGCTCGCCGTATTGCCCGACGTGTTTGACGTGCAGCGCAAGTTTGTCGTTGGCGAGCCCGAGTTTCTGGCGCGTTTCAGCGTCCAAGGGATCGAGCTTGAGGCCCCCGGTCGCCATGCGGCGCAGTTCCCAACTCGTCGGCCGCCAGGAAATATCGTCCGCTCGCCGCCAATGTTGGGCGAGTTCCAGAGTGAGCTCTCGCGGTTGGCCAGCGCGTTCGATCTTGGCCACCAACTTCGCAGGCGCTTGCGAGCTCTGCAGCACCCACTGCACATCGGCAATCGACAGCATCGGCTGCCCCGCGAGCGAAAGAATCTTGTCCCCGGCTTTGAAGCCGGCCTTTGCGGCCTGACTATCGGCGGCCACTTCTTTCACGGTCGCCAGTTCACTCGGGTTGAGCTTGAGCCCGACCACATCCGGCATGGGGAAGGGATATAGCACCTCTTCCGGGAGCGGCTCATTGGCCTCACGCAACACACGGCGATGCGCGTCCCGTACTTGATGGCAATGGATGCAGCTTTGCGCGACTTTTCCTTCGTAATCGAGCTCGGACGTGTACTTCACCTTGAGCGACGGATACTCCTCCGGCGTCTTAAATCGTGCCTGGGGTCCAGTCTTGGCGGCGAAGCCGGCCTTGTTCAGCGGATACTGCGCATGCCAGTCGAGCGCCGTGGCTAGCGCCTTGCGAAAACCCTCAATCGTAATCTCGCTCGCCTTATCCTCTCCCTTGGTGCGCGTTCCAAAGCGGCCGTAAATCGTCTTGTCAGCATTCATGAAGAAGGCGGCGAAGGACAAATCGTAATCGAATTGAAACAGCGACAGATCGAGGCCGTTCCCCTTGACAATCCGCAAGCAGACGAACTTATTCAGCAAATCGCCGATTTCCGGATCACGATCAACCACGCGCGCATCAAAGCCTTCGCACGAATCGCACGGAATGCAGCGCACCACCACAAGCAGCGGCTTGCCTGTTTGCTTCGCCAGCGCGAGCCCTTTGTCGAGATCGTCGTAAATCCAGAAGCCAGACTCGGTGACTTCCGCCCGATCGTTGCGGACTTTCGTATCACGATCGACAGGGGGGGCCGCGAACAGGGAGCTAATCACTGTTAGCGACAGAACAAGCGTGGAGAGCGCGCGAAACATAGAATCCATCTCCAATCGTGCACATGGAATGTAGCCAAAGCTCGCTGGCGCTCTTTCGGATGCCGATACAACCTCGATTTCCGAAATCTTGTCGACTTCGGCCACGGTTCTCTGGCGACGGTGACGCAACCCCACAATTCTGGCAGAAACTCAGGCCGTTTTCCAATAGCCGCCGCGAGCATGATCGAATTTTGCCGCCTGACCGGAGCGGGTGACATCGAATCGCCCCTCATGAAAGACTTCGTGCCCGCCAACCCACGTCCGCACCGGCCAGCCTTGCAAGGTGACGTCGCGCCAGGGGCTCCATTTGCATTTGGTCTGCTGCGACTCGTTCTCAATCGTCGCCTTGAGGTTCATGTCGACCAGCACGAGATCGGCATCGTAGCCGACGGCGATCCGTCCCTTATCGACGATATCCCACACGCGGGCCGGTGCGTCACACATCCAATGCACCACTTGCTCGAGCGTGCACCGTCCACGATTGACTTCGTTCAGGAGCAGCGCCAGTGAGTTCTCAACCGCCGGCAAGCCTGAGGGGGACTTGGGATAGGGCTGCTGCTTCTCCTGGAGCGTGTGCGGCGCATGATCCGTGGCGATGACCTGGATCTGGCCATCTTGCAGCGCCTGCCAGAGCGCGCGGTTGTCGTCCGCGGTCTTGAGCGACGGGTTCATCTGCACGAGCGTTCCCAGGCGAGCGTAGTCGTACACGTTGAAGAATAAGTGATGCGGGCAAACTTCCGCGGTGATCAAGTCGGCATGGTCGGCGATCAGCGGGATTTCATCAGCGGTCGAGACATGCAGCACGTGAAAACGATGGCTGTGCCGCCTGGCCAGGTCGAGTGCGCGGCGCGTCGCAATCACAGCGGCGGCATGGTCGCGAATCTTGGAATGGTCAGCGACGTCGGTGCTGCCGGCGTACTTCGCTTGATTCGCACGAACAGTCGCTTCATCCTCGCAATGCGCGCAGATGGGGAGCGTCGTTTCGGCGAAGATTCGTTCCAGCGCGTCCTGTTCATCGACCAGTAAATCGCCGGTGCTGGAACCGATGAAGATTTTAATCCCCGGCGTCCGTTGGGCGTTTTTTAAGTCAGCAATGTTATGCGGCGTCGCGCCGATGTAAAAGCCGTAGTTCACCAGCGAGGTGTTGGCCGCGAGCGCGAGCTTGTCATCCAGTAGTTTCTGCGTGGTGGCGTGGGGAATCGTGTTGGGCATTTCGAGAAAGGTCGTCACGCCTCCCTTCGCACATGCCCGACTGGCCGACGCGAGGTCTTCCTTATGCGTCAGTCCCGGTTCGCGAAAATGCACCTGATCGTCGATCACGCCTGGCAACAGATGCAAGCCTGCGGCGTCGATTGTCTCGTCCGCGCGCACCTGCATCGCCGGGTCGATGTCGACGATCTTGGCGTCTTCGATCAACACCGACGTCGCCGTCGTCCCGCTAGGCAGGACGACCTGTGCGTTTTTGATGAGAATTTTCATGGCAGGAGCGTCCTCAATACTCGTTTTTCGCGCCGCGATCGCCGAGCCCAGCGCCCCCTTCATACACTTTGCGCACGGTCTTGGCGGCGACCTCGCTCTGGAGCTTCGCAATCGCTTCGTCGACCGGCAGCGCGCCTTGATCGCCGTCGATCCGGTCCCGAATCGCCACTTGCCCGCTCTCCGCCTCGCGGCCGCCGATGACGAACATGTAGGGGATTAACTCGAGCTGCGCGTCACGAATCTTCGCGCCGATCTTTTCGCTCCGATAGTCGCCGCTGACGCGCAGCCCAGCGGCCAGGAGCATCTGCTCCACCTCGCGCGCGTAGGCCTCGAACTTCTCGCTCACCACAAGCACGCGCACTTGCTCCGGCGCGAGCCACAGCGGAAACGCCCCGGCGAAGTGTTCGATCAACACGCCGATAAATCGCTCCAGCGAACCTAGCGGCGCGCGATGAATCATCACCGGCTGGTGCGCACGGTTGTCCGCGCCGATATATTCCAGTCCAAACCGCGACGCGCTTGGCAACTGGTAATCGAGCTGCACCGTTCCGAGTTGCCACTCGCGGCCAATGCAGTCCGTGACGACAAAGTCCGCCTTGGGTCCATAGAACGCCGCTTCCCCTTCCTCGGCCACGGCGTCGATCCCTAGCCCGCGACAAACCTGCACCAGCGAGTCCTGCGCGCGCTCCCACACTTCAGGATCGCCAACATACTTCTCGCTCTGGGGATCGCGAAATCCCAGCCGCACCCGGTAATTCTTCAGGCCGAGCGTATCCAGCACGAACTGCGTCATGTCGATGCAACGGCGGAACTCTTCTTCGACCTGTTCGTTCGTGCAAAAGATGTGCGCATCGTCTTGCGTGAACCCGCGCACCCGCGTCAGCCCGTTGAGTTGGCCAGACTTTTCGTTGCGATAGACGCTACCGAACTCCGCGAGCCGCAGCGGCAGTTCGCGATAGCTCCGCGGCTTGCTCTTGTAAATCATGATGTGGTGCGGGCAATTCATCGGCTTGAGCAAATAACGCTCCCGCTCCTCCAGCCACCCGCTGATCGCGGAGACTCGCTCCTCAGGCGTTTGCAGCTTGTGGTACGTGCGGATCTCCGGACGAAGTTTCTCCGGCATCTCCGCCGCCATGAACTGCTCGAACAGCTTCAAGAACTGCTCGCGCTCCATCTGCCCGTCGCTCACCATCTCAAGCATTTGGCTGGCCGACCACGCGAACGGATGATCGAACATCGGCGGGAATTGCGCATCCGCGTAATACGGATAATGGCCGGACGTTTGATACAACTTGAGCGAGCCGATATGCGGCGTGTAGACCGGCACGTAACCGCGCTGCTTGAGCTCATCCCGCACAAAGCCCTCGAGATTCTGCCGAATCAGCGCTCCCTTAGGCTGCCAGAGCACCAGGCCGGAACCAACCAGCGGGCTGAGCGTGAACAGATCGAGTTGCTTGCCCAGCGTGCGATGATCGCGTTTCTTCGCTTCTTCGATCATCGCCAGATGCGCGTCGAGATCTTCCTTGCTGAAGAACGCCGTCGCGTACAAGCGTTGCAACTGTTCGCGCTCTTGATCCCCTTTCCAATACGCCCCTGCGACCGAGAGCAACTTGAAGGCCCCAATTGCCCCGGCACGCGGCACGTGCGGACCACGGCAAAGATCGATGAACTCCCCTTGGCGATAGAACGACAGGTCGCCGTGGTCCTTGAGCCCCTCGTTGATGTGCTCGACCTTGAAGTGCTGCCCCAAGTCCTGGCAGATTTTGAGCGCCTTGTCGTGCGACTCCTCGACCCGCTCGAACGGTTCGTTGAGTTTGATGATCTTCGCCATCTCCGCTTCGATGGCGGGAAAGTCCGCTTCGGTCAGCGGCTGCGGCAATTGAAAATCGTAGTAGAAGCCCCCTTCGACCGTCGGCCCAAAGGCGAGCTGCACGCCGTCGAACAGCCGCATCACCGCCCGCGCCATGATGTGGGCGCAGGAATGCCGCATCACGCTGAGCGCTTCGGCATCCTTCTTCGTGAGAATCCGCAGCTTCACGTCGCCGGACTTGGGGAGCTGATAATCCAGCCCCACCACCTGACCATCCACGGCCGCCGCAACCGCCGCCTTGGCAAGCCCGGCGCCGATCGAGGCCGCCACCTGAGCGGGGGACACGGAATCCTCGAACGCCTTGACGGAACCGTCGGGGAGATGCACGTTCAACATTGGTCTATCAGCCATCTGCGAGTTTGGCCGCAGTGGGGGACGTCGTTACAAAGGACGCCCAAAATCACCCGCCGCCGCCATCTGGAAGTCGTAAAGTATAGGTATTACGACACTTGTGACAAGCCAAGGTTCGGCGGTGGAGCCGTGAGATCTACTTCCCAACCCGCTCCGCCCATTCCTCCAGCATCGCAAATTGCTTGATGAAGTTGTGCTCCGTCGTGCCCAAGGGGCTTTTGAAGAAGCTGGCGAGGAAGGTCAAGAGGCCGCGGTCGCCGGCGCGGTGGGCGCGCTCGGTCAGACGGACGAGGTCGATCACCAGCGGCGCGGCGAGCAGCGAATCGCACCCTTGCCAGGTGAATTGCATCGTCATCGGCGTGCCGAGGAAGCCTTTGAAGTGGATGTGATCCCAGGCGGTTTTCCAATCGCCCAGGCTGGCGATGTACTCGATGCTGACCAGCGTTTGCGGTGCGTAGCCGAGCATCTGCTTGAGGAGGCGGTCTTTGCTGCGGACTTTGGTTTGCTTATTGACGGGGTCGTCGAGCACCTTACCATCCATGTTGCCGAAGATATTGTGCCCCACCCAGCTCATCACTTCCAAATTGCGATTGGCGAACATCGGCGCGAGCACGCTCTTGAGGAGCGTCTCGCCGGTCTTGCCATCGTGCCCCATGTGACACGTGTCGCGTTCCACGGCCAGTTCGCAAATCGCCTCCGGCGCGCTGCCGAGCGAAGGGGTGAAATTGACGTACGGAAAGCCAAGCTCCAACGCCGCAATGGCGTAAATCGAACTCGCCGCGAGCGGACACTCCTTCGGTTTTTCAAGCAGCTTAGCGAGATCCGCCCAGCGCGTGGGGAGTTCTGATTCCAGCGGCGGCTCAGTCGACGTGACGTTCATCACGATCACCTGGTCGAGCTGGTGATTCTTGGCGAAGGCCGCGAGATCGGCTTGAATCCGCTCGATGGCAGCGCGGGGCGTCTCTTGTTTTTGTTGCAGGTCCACGTCCGCAAACTTGGAAATCGCGGGACCGACGTTAAGGAGTGTGCCGGGGCGAATGTTCCGGTCGATGGCGTCGAGGTCGGCCTGGCACTTTTTGATCAAGTCGGCATCGATCGCGTGACTCACCTGGGCGAGTTGCATCGCTTCGTCGAACAGCGACACCGTGCGAATATCGTGACCGCCAATCACGAGGTCAGGCCACTGGACCAGGTCGAGACCGGCCAACAGCGGCAACTCCGTGACCAGGCCCTGGGTTCCGGTGAGCCCCTGCCGCAATGCGACAATGCCGGTGATGGAAGTGGTGGCCACGCCACCTTTGGCGCCTAGTAACCAGAGACCGATACGACGTTGCGCCATGTTTTCAAGTTTGCGAGAGGATCAAGCCGGCCCAAGTCGCGCCGGGTGCGAAGAGGTTCGCAGGCGGGTAGGTGAGGCAAATTCAAACAGCCGATTCCAGCCAGCGACCAAGGCGTCGCTCACCGATGAGACTCGGCTCCCGAGGGTGCGGCTTCACAGCACGGAGGTTCCACTGCCGCAAGCGTCCCAGGTTCTGCCGGGGGGCCTACCTCAACCACAACCGCAAAGCTACCATAAATTTTCGCATGGCAGACTCGGGGGCGTCAAGCCGCCCGGTTGAATTGCCTCGACTTCACGGCCACCGCAACCCGCCTTGCTCCTTGCTTCCCATCCATCTACCCACAGACTGACTATGTTTGAAACCCTCTCCATGGCTCCGCCCGACGCGATCCTCGGCCTGGGCGAAGCGTTCAAGAAAGACCCGAACCCCCACAAGATCAACCTGAGCGTGGGTGTTTTCAAGGACGAAGATGGCAACACGCCGGTGCTGGCTTGCGTCAAGGAAGCGGAGCAGCGGTTGCTCGCCGGCGAGAAGACCAAGAATTATCTCAGCATCGAGGGGCTGGCCGACTATGGGCGAATGGTCCGCGAACTGCTGTTGGGCGCGGAGCACGAAATTGTCACGTCCGGCCGCGCCGTGACCGCGCAGTGCCCCGGCGGAACCGGCGCGTTGCGCGTCGCCGCCGATTTTTTAGGCAACAAGTTCGCCGGGCGAACCATCTGGTTGAGCCAACCAACCTGGCCCAACCATCCCAACATCTTCAAGGCCGGCGGGTTGAATGTTCAAACCTATCCCTACATCGACGCCGCCGGACAAGGGCTCGATTTCGCGGGGATGCTGGCCGGATTGCGGCAGGCTCAGCAAGGCGACATCGTCTGCCTGCACGCATGTTGCCACAATCCGACCGGCGTTGACCCCACCATGGCGCAGTGGAAGCAAATCGCGGATGTGGTTGTCGAGCGGAACCTGCTGCCGCTGGTGGACTTCGCGTATCAAGGTTTTGGCGATGGCCTCCGCGAGGACGCCGCGGGACTGCTGGAACTCGCGCGCCCCGGCCGTGAACTACTGGTCTGCAGCTCGTTCTCGAAGAACTTTGGCCTGTATAGCGAGCGGGTCGGCGCACTGACGCTCGTCGCCACGACGCCGGAAGCCGCGGAAGCCGCGCTGAGCCACATTCGCAGCGCGATCCGCACGAACTATTCCAACCCGCCACAACACGGCGCGGCGATTGTTTCGACCGTCCTCGGCGACGCG
>CAUJKE010000388.1 GCA_963205385.1 Planctomycetota bacterium
GGACATCTTCCAGCAGGGCTGACGAGGCTGCGAGACTTGAACCACCGCCTCATCACCCACAAGCCAAGTATCGCCGATGCACACATCGGACTCTTTCAGACGCTCAAGCGTGAAGTTCTCGCCGAACGAACCGTGGGGCAACGACGGTTGATTCAGCGTCTGCCGCCACGCGGCATAATGTGCGGCGGCGTAGGCCAAGACCGCCTTGTCTGGCCCGCCGTGATGTACAAGATCGGCTTGACCATCACCGTCGAGATTGCCGTGACGAAGCAACACAGGCCCAGAAACAAGTTCCTTGTAGTAGCCTGTCGTCCAGACGCGATCCATCGGATCACTTGCCCCCTC
Organism: Planctomycetota bacterium; assembly: GCA_963205385.1. Lineage (GTDB taxonomy): Bacteria > Planctomycetota > Planctomycetia > Pirellulales > Pirellulaceae > JAEZGD01. Next base: position 346 of record CAUJKE010000388.1, read on the forward strand.
CTCACCGAAGGTGCGGGGCAGGCTCACTTGAATCGAAGCCAGCACGCAACTCGTCGCCGCGGGGCACTCCGCTGTCGCAGGTTTCACTTCTGTCTGTTTCATGGCGGGCTCGATTCTGGAGAGAACGAAAGCGGGGCGAGACGCGGTATTCACGACCTGCGAACGCCAGCGACTTGCCGCCGCGACCATCGTTAATTCCGTCTGGCCGAAGCAGTTTCGGTATGTATGTCAGTATATCATGCGGCTCGGCGGAGGAACTACAGCCCGAAGGACTTCTTCATCATCGGGGCGAGCCCGATGGGGTCGTGATGTTGGTGCATCTGGCCACTAGCTCACCAGCTCGCTCACCATCCGCACGAGGCGGATGGGGTCGTGATCTGTTGGCCGGCGTGAACATCGGACACTTATTGATCGATCGCCCCTTGCTGGTTACTGGTTGCTGGGGCGGAACACTCGAAGCACAGTCGCATCTGTATCTGCCTGCGACGCCCAGATATACTGGCGGTCGGTTCTGAATTACGATCGGGCCGGAATTGGGGAGGGAACGCCCTGTGAATAAACCCATGCGGCGAGGAAGCCTGAACATGAATGTCAACCGATTTATCTTCGTCTTCGCTTGCCTTGGTGCGATTCACGTTTCGGCAGCGCCGCTGGTGAAGGATGGGTCGCCCGCAGGCGAGTTTGTGTTGGCGAAGAGTCCGGCGGGGGCAGAGTCGTTTGCGGCCAACGATGTCCGCGATTGGATCGAGAAAATCACCGGCGCGGCAGTGCCCATTCTCAATGAGCCCAGCACCGCGGCGAACCTGAAGGTCTCGTGGTTCTAATCGCCCGTTCACCTCACCGAGAATCGCCAACCTCATGCGCGCGACTCCCGTGTTTTGATTTTTTGAATTCAAGACGAACCCAACAAGTCGGCTGAGGTCGCTAGCTGTCGACTTGCAGGGCAGGGCGATGTTTAGTCGCCGCACTAATCGGCCTCCTCATCACTTCGAAAGAATGCGCCAGCAAAGCCATTGCATCCGTGGATGGTGGAAGAAACTCTTCCAGAGGTTGCCTTTGGTGGTGGTCGATCGGCGGCCATCGCGATGAAGGTAGCCGAACCACTCGCCATGTTCACGGTCCGCGAAATGTCGGTGGCTCCAGTTGTGAACTTGCTCGTGCCACTGCGCGTAGCGGACCTCGCCTGTTAATTCATACGCGAGCAACGTGGCGATGATGGCTTCATCGTGAGGCCACCAGAACTTCATGTCGTGCCAATACTCTTGCACCGGCTTGTGAAAGACATCGCGGAAGTAATAGAGTCCACCAAACTCCTCGTCCCATCCGCGGGGCCACATCCAGTCAAGCATGTTGCAGCCGAGTTGGATCAGTTGTTGATCAACGCGGTGGCGGCCTTCCTGCAGAATAAACCAGGCCGCTTCCAGCGCGTGCCCAGGATTGAGAAGTCGACCATCCGCGCAGTCCACAACGTCGCCGTTGGGCGCCACCGATTCCATGACAGCTTGCAACTCCGGCTTGACAAAGAGTCGCTGAATCTCGTCCAGACAGCGATCGATCCAGTCGGTGAACTTTGGATTGTCCCCCAGATTAGCGCGCAACTCTTGGGCAGTAGCAATCGTGATCAGGCGTGGTCCCATACCAATCAGCGGCCGCGTGTTCGTAAACTTCGGCGGCATTAAGCCGGGGGTAAAATTCCAGCGGGTGAAGTCGTCGAAGAGTTGCTGGGCGCGCTGCCAGGAGCGCTCATCTTGCGTGGCTTTGAAGTACGCCGCATGCGCAATCGCCGCGAACGACTCGCTGTACGCATAACGTCGCTTGCGGATCGGCCGGCCCTCGCGCGTCACATGGAAAAACATGCGGCCATCGGTATCGAAGCCATGGAGATCCAAAAATTCCAATCCGCTGCGCGCCCAAGCTAGCCATGGCTCGCGCGGTTCGACCGTGTTGTAGAGCGTGAGCAACATCCAACTCATCCGCCCTTGAGCCCAGACCGATTTGTCGGTGTCGATCAACGAACCATCGCGATCCAGGCAATGGAGAAAGCCGCCATGCTCGTGGTCGAGACAGCGTGGAAACCAAAACGGCAGCGTATCCAGCAGTAACCCCGCGCGATAACCGTCTGCAAGTTGTTGGCGTCCCTCTGGTCCCAGGAGCAGCGGCGCAGATGCTGATGAAGTCATTTCAATTCCTGCCTCCTTACCAGAATCTGCGAGTGAATTCTGGCGAAGAAATCATTTTAGCAAGGCTTCACGCCACGGAAACACTCGGCGTCAAAGACGTCGGCGCCAAAGGCTGGAGCATGAGATTCCTCTGCGTCCCCACAAGTTCGCCGCCGCGCATCAGCGGCAACTGTCGCTGCTGCGGAATCGGGGGTCGCCGCGCACATGCGCCAATTCGTTACAAAGCCGCCTCCAGCGTTGCATGTAAGCTTCGGCGATGGTTGAATATTAGCAGGCTCCCGTCGCGAGCCTTGGCCAGTCCACACTTCCCGCCTCAATTTCCCTCCCAACAACTGCAAGGAAACCACCGCATGACCCGCAAGTTTTTCCTGTTCCTCGCGCTCGCGGCCTGTTTGCTGCCGACCGCGTTCAGCCACGCGCAAGACAGCAAGGCCAAAGACGGCGAGAAGCGCGCCGCCCGCATCCTCTTCGTGACGCAAAGCCAAGGCTTCAAGCATGGCAGCGTTTCGCGCAAGGAAGGGAACCTTTCCCCGGCCGAACGCGCGATGACGGAACTCGGCGTCGCGAGCGGATTGTTCCGCGTCGACTGCACGCAAGACGTCGCCAAGGATTTCACGAAAGAGAATCTGCAGAACTACGACATCGTCATGTTCTACACCACCGGCGATTTGCCGATCGACAAGGCCACGCTCGAGTACTTCTTCAACGATTGGCTCAAGCAGAAGGGGCATGGCATGATCGGCGCGCACTCGGCCGCCGATACGTTCCACAACTACGAACCCTACTGGGACGCGCTCGGCGGCACGTTCAACGGTCATCCGTGGGGCTCCGGCGAAACCGTCACGATCACCGTGCATGACCAAAAACATCCCGCCAGCAAGCCTTGGGGTGACGAGTTCACCATCCAGGACGAAATCTATCGCTTCAAACATTGGCAACCGGAAAAAGTCCGCGTGCTCATGAGCCTCAACATGGCCAAGACCAACAAGAAAGAGCCGTACCATGTGCCGATCCTGTGGGTCAAGAACTATGGCGAAGGCAAAATCATGCACATGAGCCTCGGCCACAATGAAGCCGTCTGGAACAACGAAAAGTTTCAGGAGTCCATGCTCGGCGGCATCAAGTGGATTCTCAATCAGGAACCAGGAGACGCGACCCCCAATCCCGATCTCTCCGCCCAGCAAGAAGCGAAAGCCAAAGCGGACGTGGAAGCGGCTAAGTAGGTCGTGTGTGCCATGAACTGCGCTCCTCATGCGCTGCGTGAGGAGCGTAGCCATCTTGCTCCGCGAGTTGCGTGCGTCCTACGGAGCGTGAAGTCTATTAGTCTATATTATCGCGAAATTCCAAACTCGCGGTCGAGTAGTTCCAGCAATTCCTCGGTGGAAGCGACTTGCTGACTCAGCACCACGTTGCGGCTCATTAGTTGCGGCAGCAGTTCCGCGGGACTGGCGGCAAATATCTCGATGTTTAGCTTGAGTTGTTCGTCGAGGGCCGGGTCGCGCTCGACGACGGCAAGCGCCTCTTCGCCAACTAGCTCCACCGCCTTGGCCCGCGCTGCGGCATAGGTCGGCGGCGTCTGCGGTTCGAACAGCCAGCGATCGTACTCCGCAAAGCGATCCGGCGCGAGCTTCCACACAATCAGCGCCAGCCGCGCCAGTCCACAGGCGCCGGCCGTCGAATTCTCCGGCGAGATTAAATCGTTGCATTCTTCATCCAGCGGCGCAGGCAACATCACCACCGTGAGCCGCGCTGCGCCCCCCGGCGCTGCGCCGCCCGGCGCTGCGCCGCCTGCATTGAGATACTCCTGCGCACTGAGCACGTGCTGATGCAGATCGCGACAGTGCGGACAGGTATAGTCGAAAATCTTGAACAACACATGCTCCGCATCGGCGGGGCCGAGTCGCGGTAAGTTCCGCACGTTGAATTTAATTTCCCCGGCGAAGATCTCTTGATAGATCGGAAGCTCGTCCGACGGCGCTTCGCCGGCCAAATGATAACCATCGAAGGTGTAGACCTCGGCGATCTCCGTATTGGGCAGATGGTCGATAACGTACATCGGCTCCGGCGGGAAGAAAGTTTGGCCCAGCGGCATGATGGCGGCCAAGAGCAGTCCCACGACCGCGGCCGAAACCGCGCCGGGAATCCTCGGTCTTACGGCCAGTAAGACCAGCCCGCCGCCCAGCAAGGCGCAGCCATGCACGGCCAGGCAATACATGCAGTAGTGATGCAGCACCGCCACTTGCAGCCAGACAAACCAGACCGCGCACCCAAACGCCGCCGCGACCAGTACCCCGAGCAGCCAGGCAGCGACGCGCCTCAACAACTGCGGCGCGCGCGGGCCCGCGAATAAACTCAACAGCAGGATCGAACTCCAGACCGAAACCGCGAGCAAACTGACCGGCGTCCCGGCCCAGTACGACCAGCGCGAACTGAGCACCTGCTCGCAATCGAGACTCCCACCGTGGCCACATCCGGCGGCGGTCGCGCCGCTGAGCGCGAGCCAGGCCAGATAGGCTGAAATGCCAACGGCCACCACGGCGACGCCGCGCAAGAGCCAGATCCACACGCTCGACGCAAGCGGCGCGGGAGATGGAGACGACGAAAGTTGGGCGGGGAGCTGTGCTTCCATAATCCTAATATAGCTCCTTGCTAACGTGAGCTAACGGTTTTCGCCCCTCCCGCGTCGCAATTGGTGACGTACAATACAGGTTTTGCACTTGCGCCATGAGGGCTCGCCATGAGTGATTCCCCCGTCGCCCTCGTCACCGGCTCGTCGCGCGGCATCGGTCGCGCGATTGCTGTGGCGCTTGCCGAAACAGGGCACAACCTCGTCGTCAACTACGTTCGCAATGCGGCCGCCGCGGCGGAAGTAGTCCACGAGATCGAATCCCTCGGCCGCCGCGCCATCGCGGTGCCAGCAAGCGTGGCGATAACGGCCGATCGCCAGCGTTTGCTGCATACGACGATCGAGCAGTTCCAACGCCTCGACGTGCTCGTCAACAACGCCGGCATCACGTCGCCAGGGCGAAAGGATCTGCTCGACGCGACCGAACAGAGCTGGGACGAAGTTTTCAGCACCAATCTTAAAGGGCCCTTCTTTCTGGCGCAACAAGCCGCGCGCGAGATGCTCGCCGGCCTTAAATCGCACACGATCCAGCGCGGCACGATCGTAAACATCTCGTCCATTTCCGCCTATGCCGTCTCGACGGATCGCGCGGACTACTGCATGGCCAAAGCCGCCCAGCAGATGATGACGTGGCTCCTGGCCACGCGCTTGGCCGAAGATCACATTCGCGTCTACGAGGTCTGCCCCGGCGTCATCGCCAGCGATATGACCGCTCCCGTGCAAGAAAAATACGATCGCCTGATCGAGGCAGGTCTCACCCCCATTCGCCGCTGGGGCACGCCTGAGGACGTGGCGCAAGCGGTCGTCATGCTCGCCAGCGGCGCGCTCCCCTTCAGCACCGGCGAGCGGATCAACGTCGATGGCGGCTTTCATATCCGCCGCTTGTAACACGCGCGTCGTTTCACGCATCGACCCCTCCCTTTCACAATCGCAACACCCATGAAGTTTGCCCTGCTCGGTGTCGATGAAGACGTCTGGCGACTCGCCCAAAGTCTGGCCGCGCGCGACGAGCACGAACTCGCCGCGATCTTCGAACCCGGCGACTATGCCCGCGAACTCTTTCGCCTCGCCCCGCACGCGGAAACGAGCGCCGCTTGGGATACGCTCGCGCTGGAAGGGGTCGTTGACGCGGTCATCATCGGCCGCGGCGCTCCGGTGGAAACGCGCATCGAGCAGCTCAAGGTCATTGTGCAAGCGCTCGTCCCTGTCGTCGCGCTCCATCCCGCGTGCGAATACATCGTCGGCTACGAGCTCGAGATGATCCGGGCCGATGTCGGCGGGACGCTCGTTCCTTATTATCCCGGCATGTTGCACCCGCTGCTCCGCGAACTGCCGCAACTCGTCGGCAGCCTGGCGCCCAGGGACCACGCGCGCGAGAGTCCGTTTTCCCTTGGATCCATCGCGCACCTGGCGTTCGAGCGCAGTCTGGCCGTGCGCGAGCGGGACGCCGTCCTCGCGCAACTCGCCCGCGATGCCGACATGATTCGGCAGGTGCTGGGGCCGATCAAGCAGGTCAGCGCGATGGGAAACTTGCCGGACCACGGGCCGGTGCAACTCTCCGTGCAAATGACGACCACGAGCGGCATTCTCGCCCGCTGGTCGCTGGAACCAGTCGTCGAGCAACCGCGCGGTCTGCTTACGCTCACCGGCAGCGAAGGCAAGGCGATTTGCCAACTGCCGCCGGACGCACCGTGGCATTTGAAAATCACCGGCCCCGTCGCCTTGGAGCGGGTCTACGATCAATTTGATGAACCGGCCCTCCTCTGCGAACAACTCGCCGCCACGCTGGGCGCGGCCCGCGAATTCTCTCCGGCCTGGTTGGAAGTTTGTCGCGCGGCGGAAATCGCCGAGACGACGCCGCGCTGCATCCGCCGGGGCAAGACAATCGAACTCTTCAACGAAGAACTCACCGAGGCGAGCGCCTTCAAAGGGGTGATGGCGGTCGGCGGTTGCTTGTTCTTGATGCTCGGCCTGCTGGTCCTGTTCATCGTCGCGATGGTCGAGGGCGTCGGCATTCCAGCACATCGCTTTGGCCTGTGGGCCAATTGGCCTGTCTATCTGTTTGCAGCCTTCTTTGGCTTCTTGTTGCTGCAACTGCTGCAAGTCTTCGCGCGGGGAAACGCTGCGAAAAGAAAGCCACCGACAGACAAGCCGCCCCCGGAAAAGCATACGCTGTAACGAATAGTGAAACTTTATGGATTGAGCAAAGTTTGCCGACGCGGCATCACGATAAATCAGAAACCGAGCATTAGTATCCAGCCTGCGCCACGGATGGCGGCCATGCGAAACGATTTACAACCTGCCGCTTGCTTCGTCGCGCTGCTAGCGGCTGCGCTTATCGCAGCGCTGGCGGGTTGTTGCGGGCCGCTGGTTCTTTCGCATCGCAATTCGCCTGCGTCCATCAGTAGTTGTACGGACGGCGAATATTCGGACTGCCCCAGCGGCACTTGCGGACCGACGTTGCCACCCTTAGCGTCCTGTCCCACACTGCCTGCCTGGCCCCGTTGCTTAACAGGCCAGCATTGGTGCGACAAGTCGCGTCATTGGCGAGCGGAGGTCAACGAATATTTACAGCCGGGGCCGGCGCCGCCGCTCAAACCGCCTCTGCCGCGCTTTCATCCTGTTCCCACCCAACCTGTCTTCGCCCAGCGCGCCGGCTATGCCGCGCCTGAACTCGTCGGCGCCGATCCGTTGCCGCCGCTAGCGGCGCCAGAACTGTTGGATCTGCCGCTTGAGGAAATCCCGATTCCCGTTCCAGCCCCCACCGCGCCGCAACAACCTCCCTGGCAGCGCGTCGCCCCGCCTGGCCCGGCGGCGCCAGCTCCGCTGCCGGCCCCGCTGCAACAACCGGCGCCCGATCCGTTCCCCGTCGAACCCGCGCCGCTGCCGCTCAAGAATGACAACGTCCTGCGGGGCCCCATCGGCCCCGTGCGATTCCTCGAGCCAGACCATGCCCGGTAACCACTGTCGCCAGACCATGGACGACTCGCGCGCAACCCCGCCCGCCCTCCGCATGTGTGCATAAAAGTATACCAACAAGCCACGATGTCGTCAAGACATACGTAGCAATTATGCACAAAAAACCAATGGGCTGACGATCGCCAGCGCCGCGCGCACCGCCGCAATTGAGAGCCGGCCGCTCTCAAAACCCCACCCTTCTGAGGAAAATTATTAGCGATCTGCGCAACATCGACTTTCCATAAACCATTGATAATAAAAGAGTTGTGAGATTGCGCTCGCCGCCAGTCCAAGCGTACATTAATGACAAGAACCATTAGGGGGGTGTGTGACATAGTTCTATTGGGTACCGTATTACCCCACCTCTGAAAAAATCCCAGTTTCCCACCGTTACCGAACTCACCAGGCAACCGACGACGCGCCGTCGGCCAGATTTCGATCTCCCGCGACCGTAGTGTCACGCTCCCACCGCCTCCTCACCGCCACGCCGCTTCGGGTTCCCCCCCATCCCCCCGTTACCTCCTCCCTCTTCTGTCTATCCTCACACATCGCCTGCGAAACTACGGCGACTGTAGCGATTGGACTTTGGCTACTCAATGATGCTTTCGTGTGGGACCGATGAGGACTTCGGAACCGAGAGTGTGGCGTGGCCACGCTTGCCTACCCCCGCCGCGCGGCCAGAGCTGCCGCGGTCCCCGCAATTGCGACGACCCCGCTATGCTGCCATCGCTCTGGACGACCCGCTGGCGAGTGCTTTTGGTGAGTTGCGGCCTTTCGCTAGCGGCCTGCCTGTCGCCGGCGCTGGCCGAAGACTCGGAAGCCTCGTCGCTGCGTCGCACCGCCATTGTTCGCGCTGTCGACGAAGCCCGCCCCTCGGTCGTCAACATTCACGGCCGTAAGATCGTCCGCGACGCCGCCACCTCGACCGACGCCCGGCAGGTCAATGGCATGGGGACCGGCGTCGTCATCGACGAGCGGGGCTACATCGTCACCAACTATCACGTCGTGGAAGGGGTCGCCCGCATTCAGGTAACGCTCCACGACGAGACCGAACTCGTGGCGCAAATGGTCGCCCACGACCCCCACACCGACCTGGCGATCATAAAGATCACCACCGATCAGGAGCTGCCTGTCATCAAGACCGGCACCTCCCGCGACCTCATGGCCGGAGAACCTGTGATCGCGGTGGGGAACGCTTTTGGCTACACGCACACCGTCACCCGCGGCATCATCAGCGCGCTGCATCGCACCGTGCAGGTGAGCGACGACCAGAAGTATCTCGATTTGATCCAGACCGACGCGAGCATCAACCCCGGCAACAGCGGCGGCCCCTTGCTCAACATCGACGGCGAGATGATCGGCATCAACGTCGCGGTGCGCGTCGGAGCGCAAGGCATCGGCTTCGCCATTCCGATCGACGAAGCGATGGAAGTCACCGCGCGGTTGCTCAACTTGGAGAAGCTCGAACATGTCAGCCATGGCGTGATCGGCCAGACGACGTTTGAGAATGACGCGGCCCACTTCGTCGTCAGCGCCGTTCGCAAGGATAGCGCCGCGGAAAAATGCGGCCTCGCCCCCGGCGACGTCGTCCTCTCCGCCGGCGACAGCAAGGTCGTCCGTTCGCTCGACTTCGAACGCGCGTTGCTCGGCCACAAAGCAGGCGAGGAAGTTGCCGTCACGGTCAAACGCAACGCCGAAACGCTCACCGTGAGCCTGATTCTCGAAAACGCCGCGCGGAGCACGTTGGCCCAAGCCTCCACCGAGAAAGACCCGCACTGGGACACGCTCGGCGTGAAGCTCGCGTTGATGAACGGCGGCGAGTTTCGCCAACTGAACTCCCGCTACCGCGGCGGGCTCAAAGTCCTTGCCGTGCGCGAAGACAGCCCCGCCGCCCGTCAAGGCATCCGCCCCGGCGATGTCCTCGTCGGCATGCACATCTGGGAAACCGTCTCGTTCGACAACCTCAACTACATCCTCAACCGCGACGATTTCATCGACCTCCAGCCGATCAAGTTCTACATCGTCCGTGGCCAAGACACCCTCTTCGGCCACATGCGCATCGCCGGCGTCACGACTTCCGCCGCGCAGTAGCGCAAGCCGCCGCCGCGCACGCCTGCCACGAGACCACGACCCCATCCGCCTTGTGCGGATGGTGAGCGACATGGTGGGCTAAAAGCCAAAGGGCCAACAGCACGCGACCCCATCTATAGCTTGGGGACGATCGATCAATAAGTTTCCGATTTTCACGCCGGCCGAAAGATCACGACCCCATCCGCCTTGTGCGGATGGTGAGCGAGCTGGTGAGCTAGTAGCCAGCCGCACCACCATCACGACCCCATCGGGCTTGCCCCGATGGTGAAGAAGTCCTGTCGGCTACCGGCGCCATGCGCCGATCCGCAGCCACGCATCTCATTCACCATCCACATAGCAGCGTCGCCTTCGGCGGCTTCAGCTATTCTTCGCTGGCAACATCGCGGTTGAGCGCGCTTGCATTGCCAAACGGCTCATTCCCACAGCCAGTTTTCATCTTCGCCGTCTGCGAACAAACTCTCCACCAGGTCCGAGTAACGTTTCTGCGGCGAAGTCGCCAACGTCCGGCCTACGTTCACCTCGCTGGCTTCGTTCGCAGCATATTCCGCGAAGGGGTGCGCGCCCGATAGCGTCTGAATCGCTTGCTCCGGCGCCGCCCAATCCTCCTGCGACTCGAGCCCCGCATCGAAGTCCACCGCGGACGGCGCATTATCGGCGACCCGTCCCAGTTGCAGCCCCGCCAACGCCGCCGCCGCCGCCGCCCCTTCCGGCCAACGTCTCCGCGCCTCCAACATCCGCAGCGCCGCATCCGCATCCAGCCGCACATACCACTGATTGGGGTTGGAAATATTGTCGTGCTCGGAGGATTGATTGAATACCGCCAGCGGCTCTCGAATGGCGTTAATGATTTGCACATCGAGTTCCGAAGGCAACTTCCGCATGCCCGGCGCGAGCGAGTGGTTCATGAGGTCGTACGGATGGGCATCGTCATCGAGGTGATAGTCGTCGTTTTCAAGTCGGGCGGTGAAGCCATAGGTATCGAACACTCGCGCCTGGCCGACGGTTTGTAGGTACCGATCGAAGGCGGTGTTACCATCCTCCAGCCCCAGGAGATGCCCCATTTCGTGCAGGAGAACCGTCAGCAAGTCATAGCGTTCATGGGCAGACGATGACGCGCCGGCATCCCAGGCGCTCGCGCTCAACTTTCGCTCAAACTCAATATTATCCAGCGGCGTCGGATCGACAAACCAACCCCTCCCCGCGGCGTCGTCATCAACGAGAATGATGCCACTTTGCGGGCGGCCAAGGAGATCCCGACTGGTGACGACTGCTTCGCCCAGCACACCATCAGGAAGATTGGCAATAGCGACACCCGGGACGAAGGGCAGGGGTTGGCTCATGCCGGCTTGCCACCTCATCAATGCCCCTTGTAGCAATCTCGATACAAACGGATTGTCGGCGACCAGCGTGCTGCCTGCGGGCAACATTTGCGCCGCTACTGCAGACGACTTGGCAGTTAACTTAGGTGGCGGCGGCACATTCGGAAGCAATGTCTTGCCGTCATATACTTGAATCGATCCATTGGGTGGGTTCTTGAAGAAGTCATCTCGCAAGTATTTCTTAAGGGAATTGTAATTCTGATAGATGCTATGCGCCGTTTGTATGCGACCGTGAGTTGCGTCGCCGTAAAGGAGAACTTTGAACCTTAGCGATTCCGTCTCTTTGATCAGGAGAGCCGCGTACTTTAAAGTTGGATATGCTTTTTTGGTGGGCGAAGAGGTCAGGGAGCCAACGTTCATGCCGAACTGGGTCTCGCCAATGATTTTAACCGGATCGAAGCCATCGCCGCCGTACAGGCTCGAATGCACGCGCGCTGTGTTTTGTAACTGTCCACCATACCGAACGCGCCCATATGTCACGTCGAAGTTCATGATGTGGAGAATATCCACAGCAACGCTAGTCGCAATCACGGAATTCATGCCGAGTTGGAGGGCCGCCAAGGCCAAACCGATTAATCCGCTGATTAAACCAACGGCCGGGACGAAGCTCACCGCTAGACTTACGGTATTGAGTTGCAGGAATGCGATATCGGTCTGGATCAATTTGATGCTCTGATCATTGATGTCTTGCACCGCGCGGAGAGCCTTGGGATTGACGCGGCGAATGTACTGACCAAGGTCGTTCATCCACGGTTGAGCGTCTTCAACGGCCTGAATATCGCCAAGAGTGGTGTAGATGCTGAAGCCCCACCCAGCAATTCCCAGGCCCATCCCGACCCATCCTGGCAGGGTCGGCGCGAGGAAAGAAAAAGCGCCGAGCGCGCCAACAGCACCTCCGATGAGCGCCCAATTGATCTCGCCGCCGGAAATCGGATTCCAATTGATGTAATATCCACTGGGATCGCTCAAATTGACGGGGTTATTGTGCGCATAAGTGTACTTATTCAATGAAAGTGGATCGCGGATCTCCCCTGCGAACGCATCGGACTGCGTAAAGCGGCCCGTGGCAGTGTCATAATTCCGTGCTCGCAAGTAGTACGTGCCAGACAAGGGGTCGAACCACTGTCCCCCATAGAGATAACGCGTCGCGGCCATCGAAGGATTGAACGCGACGGGATTGCCAAACCCGTCGTAGCTATAGCGATCGGTGATCGCGCCTTGAGCATCGGTTAGCAAGCGAGTCGAGCCTTGCGCATCGACATGCAGAACTCGCAAGCTGTTCGGCTCGGCCCCGATCTGGGCGGTCACAGAAGAACCGACAATATAAGTGGACTGGACTACATGGGTGACGCCATCGCGTTGTTCGAGCACTTGGGCAAAGCCGGAGGGATTCTGATCGGTAGCGACGAGGTCGGTGGAAGTGATCGTCGCCGGACCGCCATTGATGCTGACGGCGGTCACGGTTCGAACTCGATTCCCATTGTGGTCGTAGAAGTACTCAGTGGTCGAAGTCTGAACGTCGCCAGCATTCGGCCGGGTGATGAGGGTCGCGGTTTGCAGGCGTCCTTCCAGGTTGTAGCTAAACTGCTGGGTGGTTTCTCCGTTGACCTTCACTTCCAGCAATGAGCCACTGGCATCGTAGCTATAAGTCTTGATGTCGCCGTTGCTCGAAGTTTCGGTCAACAACTGGTAGTTGTCACCGTACTCGTACGTAATGGTGACGGCCCCATCACCCGTCCGCACCAGACTCAAGCGATTGCCGGCCAGGTCATAGGTATAGTCGATGGCGTAGTCGAATTGCGCGCGGCCGCCTGATAAATCCTGTGACTGTTCCCTAGTCAATCGCCCTAATGCGTCGTAGGTATAAAGCAGTTTGGTTTGGGATAGCGCACCGCCCGCCTCCCGCGTCGTCTCATTCGTCTCGCGGCGATAGCCTTTGCTGTCATAGACGTAGTCGTACTGGCTTAGCAGATTGGCGTCGGTGTCACGATAAACGACGCTGGTGAGGACGTCATAGGCATCATAGACGTAATCTGCCGTGTTGCCATTGGCATAGGTTTCGGTCGTTCGTAAGCCCGATGGAAGGTAAGTATCGGTTGTCGCAAGCGGAGTGCCAAGCAGTACGCCGTTCAACTTCACGGCCGCTGTGGATGTAAGGCGTCCCACCGTGTCGTAGGTGTATTGAAGTTCGGTAGCATCAGTGGAAATGCTGAGTAATTCGCCGGTCGCAGTGTCGTAGGAATAATGCAACTCCGCCTGGGGCGTGTCCGCTGTGACGAGCTGTCCAAAGGCATTGTAGGTGTAGGTTGTGAGGCCGATCCGTGGATCGTTGACGGTTTTCAGTTGGCCAAAGATGTCGTAGGTGAACGTGAGGGAATAGTCCGATTGGCCGGCATCGGCCTGAACGAGCGTTTGAAAGAAGGCTTGCTCAGTGATTTGGCCTTGAGTGTTGTAACTGTATTGTGTTACCTGCCCGTTGTCATCGATGTAGCGGGAAAGTAGCCCCTGGCTGTTGTAGAAATTGAAGTCGGTCTGGCCGCCGGGTTTGGTTGTCGAGAAAAGTCTTCCGAAGGCGTCGTAGGTGAATGTCGTGAGCTTGCCCAGCGGATCGGAGATCTGGCTCAGATGGCCAGACGCATCGTACGTGTAATCGTACGTCGGCTGCTTCAGTTCGCCGCCACTTGCGCCATCCGCGACGGCCGGCAGGATCACCTTCGTCAGCCGCCCATAGGGGCCGTACACATATTGCGTCGTATTTCCCAGGGAGTCCGTCTCGGAGGTCTTGTTGCCATCCGCGTCGTAGGTCCATGAAGAAGTGGAACCATCGGCCGACTCGACCTCGATCAACTGATCCAACGAATTGTAGACGAGGTGGGTTTCCCGATTCTGGGCATCCTTGATCAAGGTATTGTTGCCGTACCGGTCATATTCATAGGTGGTGCGTTGGTTGTCGGCGTCGATAAAGGCGGACATCCCGCCAAGCGAGTTGTATTCATATCGTGTTGTAGCGCCCGCCGCATCGGTCTGGGATTTAACCTGACCGTTGGGCGCGAACTCGGTAGTGGAGGTATTGAGGACGCTAGCGGCCGAAACGAAAGTGCTGAAGTGATTCCCCGCTGGAGTCGTCTCAATATCGATGCGTACGCCACCTAAACGCTGCGTGCGAATAACGCGACCGAGCGCGTCGTATTCGGTGAACGTGCCGTTGGGGAGCGCGCCGCTGGTTGGATCGAAGGCGTCGGTGGCGTATGTCAGTCGACCGAGCAGATCGTACACGCTACGGACTACCAGGCCGTTGTTGGCGACCGTCTCGACGACGCGACCGTTAGGGTCGTACTTGATGCTCGTGGCGTTGCCCGACGCGTCCTCAGCGCTGACGAGTTGACCCGCTGTGTCATACTGAGCGGTCGTTGTGCCGGCCGGCCCTACAGATTCCTTGACACGACCGCTGTTGTCATAAGTGTAGGAGGAACTCAGCGTTTGTTGGTGCTCGGGATTTGTGGGATCTGTCCACACCTTGGAAGTCGACGTGGGATTGCCATTGGCGTCGTAGGTTCTGGTCTGTGGCGAGGTCCCGGTTCCACTCTTGGAAATCGGTAAGCCCTGGGAATTGTACTGCAGGCCGAAGTCATGGCCGGCCCCGTGAGAGACGGAGCTCACCTGCCCCGTGGCCGCGTAGGTAACGTTCGTCGTGTTGCCTGACGCATCGGTGGTCGAAATGAGTCGTCCCGCGTCGTTGTATACGTTGATAACCTCATTACCGCGGTCGTCTTTGCTACTCAGTTGTCTTCCCGCCGCATCATAGGTGTAGGTAATCGTATTTCCAGCCGGGTCGGTGGTTGATAGCAAATTGCCGCTGGCATCGTACGTATAGTGCGTTGTCAGCGATACGCCGTCGGTATAGGTGATGGTTTCCGTGACAACCTTGTTGAACGAGTTAAAAGTGAAAGAATGCACCGTTCCCAGGGGATCGATCTCCGCGAGCACATTGCCGTGTTCGTCGTAGGCAGTGGTGGTGACATTGCCGTAGGGATCTGTCGACGTTTCCAAGCGATCTGCGAGGTTGTGTTCGAACGACACTTCGCTCCCCAGCGCATTGATGATCCTGGTGATACGGCCGTCGTCGTCGTATTCGGTGCGCGAACCTTGTCGACCAAGAGGATCGAAAGTGGAGATCAGGCGGTGATTGTTGTCGTACGTGAAACGCGTGACGTTGCCGTCGCGGTCAGTCACCGAAGCCAGGTCGCCGTAAAAGTCGTAGTCGTAAGTCATCGACTTATTCAGGGCGTCGGTGATCGTTGAAATGCGCCCCTGTTCATCGTGCGTAATCGCGATTGCCTGGCCCGTGCTGCTACTGACGCCGTCCGGTGAAAATGTGGTGACGTTACCGACAGAATCGGTAACGCTCTCGATGCCGAATTCCTGATCCAGTATGAAAACCAAACCATCGCGCGTGGTCAACTTCCAACGCGTGGGGTTATACACTTCGCCCGTGGCGCGATCCAGGAATTGGACGTCGCCCACCGCGCCTGGAGCGACCGTAACGACAGAATCGCCAAGCGGCTCGAGCGTGCTGGTGGTGCGACTGTCGCTCGGAGTGAAGTAGACGGTCGTCTCCGCGAGCGGTGGACCATAGGCAGCCACGCGCTGACCGCCGCTGAGTGCTCCCGGTAAACCGCCTCCACCTTGACCACCGCCAATGCCGCCACCGATGCCGCCGCTGCTCAAGCTACCCCCAGCAAGGCTTCCCAAAATGCTTCCGCCGAGCAGTTTCGACCAATCAGGCGTGACATAGCGAATGCCTGTGTAGCCCATCAAAAAGCGTTCTACTCGGCCATCGGGAAGTGTGACGTTAACGTACTTATTACGCAGGTTTTCAAAACTGTATTGAATGCCTCCCTCGATGGGTGTGGAGACCTGCCGCCAGTGTTCGCCAATCACGTCGGAGGTTGTTACCTTGACGTTGCTGAGCGCATACGACCAGCCAATGCCGAAATCGCCCTGCGTCTTTACGCGACTGTCGTAAGTACGCGAAACGACAAGTTGAAGGCTCGGAGTTGGCAATCTCAAGTCTTCAAATGAAACCGTGAAATTCCCAAGCTTCGCCTGTCCATCGGCTTGATAAACTTTGCTGGCGGTCGACACATTGCCGCTCGTATCCTCGACTGTCAGGCGGACTTCGTAGAGGCCGTTGATGAGGAGGGTGGGGTCGAATTGGCCGAGGACGGAGTTGACCTCGTTGGTGGAACCGCTGGCGAAGACGGTGTAGTCGCTTGTGCCTTGCAGGGCGTATTCCAACGTCCAGCGCATGAGATGGTCGTCGCTGATGCTGCCGATGACATCGGTCGGCATGTAAGCGACGGGGACATCCACGGGGAATTGCAGCGACACGACCGGGGGCGTGGTGTCGCCGGTAACGTGGAACTTGACTTCGCGCGTGACCTGGCCTTCGTTGCCGGCGGCGTCTTGAGCGCGGGCGACGAGCGTGAACACGCCGGGCGAAGCGGCGGCGAGGACGTAGGTTCCCTCCGGCGTGAGCGTGACGGGGACGCCGTTGATGAGAAGCTCCGTACCGACGACGCCAACGTTGTCTTGCGCCGCAACAGTGATCGTGATCGGTTCGCCGACGAGCGCCGTGGCGCGGCTGATGTCGAGCGTCAC
>CAUJKE010000389.1 GCA_963205385.1 Planctomycetota bacterium
ACATGACCTCGGCTTGGGTGGCATGGGTGGCTTGGGAGGATTGGGCGGCATGGGAGGGATGGGCGGCATGGGCGGCATGACTGGCATGATGTAATCCAACCTAAATCGAACGGGCTCTCCTCGCGGGGAGAGCCATTTCAACTTCATACAAACTCTCTAAGACAATCGTTTACAAGGAATTCGTCGATGGCCAAGATCAAGATTCGTCCCCTGGATGATCGTGTGGTAGTGGAACCGATGGCTGCGGAAGCCAAGACGGCAGGCGGCATCGTGCTGCCGGATAGCGCTCAGGAAAAGCCCCAGCGCGGCAAAGTCGTTGCGGTCGGCCCAGGCAAGTTGCTCGAGAACGGCAACCGCGCCGAGCTGTCGGTCGTGGTTGGCGATGAGGTTATCTACGGCAAGTACGGCGGAACCGACATCGAAGTGAACGGCGAAGACGTCAAGATTCTCCGCGAGAGCGACATCCTGGCGAAAGTGCTGGCCTAAGTCATCCGCCGCTCTTTGTTCCCTGTGGGAACAAGCGCCCAAGCAAACGATCGCACATCAACATAAGGGAACTACCACGTGGCAGCTAAACAACTGCTTTTTGACGACAACGCCCGAGCGAAAATGCTCCAAGGCGTCGATAAGTTGGCCGACGCGGTCGCGATTACGATGGGGCCCACCGGGCGCAACGTAATCATCGACAAGTCGTTCGGCGGCCCCACCGTAACCAAGGACGGTGTCACGGTCGCCAAGGAAGTCGATCTGGAAGACCGCTTCGAGAACATGGGCGCCAAGCTCGTGGTTGAAGTGGCCCAGAAGACTTCCGACCTGGCCGGCGACGGCACCACCACCGCGACGGTGCTCGCCCGCGCCATCTTCAAGGAAGGGCTTCGCAACATTGTGGCCGGTTCGAGTCCCACGGCGGTGCGCCGCGGCATCGAAAAGGCGGTTGCGGCCGCTGAGAAGAAATTGCTCGAAATGGCCCGGCCAGTCAGCAAGAAGGAAGAAGTCGCCAGCGTTGGCGCCATCAGCGCGAACAACGACCAGGTGATCGGCGACTTGCTCGCCGACGCTCTGGAACGGGTCGGCAAGGACGGCGTCATCACGGTCGAGGAAGGCAAAACGGCCGACACCACGGTCGAGTATGTCGACGGCATGCAGTTCGATAAGGGCTTCATCTCGCCCTACTTCATCAACAATCCAGCAACGATGGATTGCTTGCTCGAAAACGCGTTGATCCTGATTCACGAGAAGAAAATTAGCAATCTTCGCGAATTCGTGCCGATCCTGGAAAAGGCGGCCCAAACCGGCCGTCCGCTGTTAGTCATCGCCGAGGATGTCGATACCGAAGCGCTGACGCTGCTCGTCGTCAACAAACTCCGGGGCGTGCTGAATGTCTGCGCCGTCAAGGCGCCAGGCTTTGGCGATCGCCGCAAGGCCATGCTGGGAGATATCGCGGTCCTCACAGGCGGCACGCTCATCAGCGAAGACCTCGGCATCAAGCTCGAAAACCTCGATGTTTCGCATCTGGGTTCGGCCAAGAAGATCACGGTCGACCGCAACGCGACCACGATCGTCGAAGGAGCCGGCAAGCGCGCGGACATTGATAGCCGCGTGCAGCAGATTCGCAATCAGATCGAGCAGACCGAGAGCGAATACGACAAGGAAAAGTACCAAGAGCGGCTCGCGAAGCTGGCTGGCGGGGTGGCGGTGATCAGCGTCGGCGCTGAAACCGAAGCCGACATGAAGCAAAAGAAAGCCCGCGTCGAAGACGCGCTGCATGCGACTCGCGCCGCGGTGGAAGAAGGCATTCTTCCCGGTGGCGGCGTGGCGCTGCTGCGTTGCAAGGAAGCGATTGAGAAGTGCCTTGCGAACTGCAAGGGGGATGAGAAGATCGGCGCGAACATCGTGCTCCGTGCTCTGCCGGCGCCGCTGGTGCAAATCGTCAACAACGGTGGCGGCGACGGCACCGTGGTGGTCGATGAAGTGCTCGAGAAGGGCGCCACGATCGGCTACAACGCCAACACGGGAACCTATGTCGATATGTTCAAGGCCGGCATCATCGACCCCGTCAAGGTGGTCCGCACCGCGCTGTCGAACGCGGCGAGCATTGCCGGCTTGATGTTGACAACCGAAGCCCTCGTGACCAACTTCGAGAAGGATGACAAGTCGCGGCGCGGCGCCGAAGGCGTCGTTCGTTAAGACCGTAGCCAACGTCGCCAGACGTTGGATGACATTATAAATTGAAGCCGAACTCCGCCACACCCTGGCGCGTTCGGCGCTTAATCGGCGGCGGCTCACTCCTTGCGAGCCGCACTGCCGTTATATTTGCCTCCCCAGGCCACTTCGCTTGCGAGGTGGCCTGTTTTTTGAAATTGCGAATAATTCCAGTGGACGAAAACAATTCCTGCGGCATCGTCCGAACGTGACGAAACGGAGCCTGCTCTTTAACCCTACCGATTCTGGACCCTATGCCCTCGATGGCCAGCAAACGCGACTACTACGAAGTCCTCGGCGTCGCCCGCACGGCGAGCGACCGTGAGATTTCCACCTCGTATCGCAAGCTCGCGGTGCGCTACCATCCCGATGCTAACCCCGGCGATGAAGAGGCCGTCGAGAAGTTCAAAGAAGCCGCGGAAGCCTACGAAGTTCTCAGTGACGCCGAAAAGCGCCAGCGCTACGATCAATTCGGCCATGCCGGCGTCGATGGGCAGTTTGGCGGGCAGCCTCACTTCCACGATATCGAAGACATCTTCGAAGCTTTCGGCGGCATTTTCGGAGATCTCTTCGGCGGCGGCGGTGGGAGGCGCGGCGGGGGCGGTCGCCGGGTGCGCCGCGGGGCCGACGTCCGCTGCGATGTGACGCTGGAGCTCGCGGAAGCGGCCAAAGGCGTCACCAAATCGGTTGAGTTCACCCGTCGCGCGCGCTGCGAAACCTGCAAGGGCTCCGGCGCCAAACCTGGGACCACGCCCCAAACCTGTCGGCGCTGTGGCGGCCGCGGTCAGGTGATGCAGTCGATGGGGATCCTCAGTGTCGGCGTCACCTGTCCCACGTGTCGCGGCGCCGGGGCGACAATTACGGACCCGTGCGAGGACTGCCGCGGCCAAGGCTCCATTGCCGGCAAGGTCAAGCTAGAAGTACACATCCCCGCCGGTGTGGATGACGGGATGCGCGTGCGGCTGACCGGTGAGGGAGAGCCTAGTCCCGATGGCGGCCCCCCCGGCGATTGCTACTGTTTTGTCACGGTCAAAAAACACAAGCTGTTCCATCGCGACGGCGATCATCTCATCCTGCAAATGCCCATCACGTTTACCCAAGCGGCGCTGGGCGCTAAGATTGAGATACCGACGCTGGACGGCAAGAGCGAAATCAAAGTTCCCAGCGGCACGCAAAGCGGCGAAGTCTTTCGCGTCCGCGGCCAAGGAATGCCTGATCCGCGCGGCGGCGGCAAGGGGGACTTGCTGGTGCAAACCTATATCGAGGTGCCCAAGAAGCTCACGGGCAAGCAAGAGAAACTGCTGCGTGAATTGGCCGAACTGGAAGAGGCTCACGTTACGCCCCATCGTAAAGGTTTCCTCGAAAAACTAACTGAATACTTCACAGGCGAAGAATCGTAAGTGCCATGGCGAAACCTAAATCCCAACACGAATTACAACCCACAGGCGAGGAGCCATCCGCCTCCGCTTCCGCCGCGACGGACTTGGCGCTCGAACTCGAAGGCTTGCGCGCCGAAATGCAAGACGCCAACGAGCGCGTGCTGCGTAGCCAGGCGGAGTTTGAGAACTACCGCAAGCGCGTGCAGCGCGAGATGGCGGAAGATCGCAAGTACGCGGCGCTCCCGCTGGTGCTCGATATGCTCGCGGTAGCCGACAATCTTGATCGGGCGATTGAAGCGGCCGAAAAAGATGCGGCCGCCTCTGGACTTCTGGAAGGGGTGCGGATGGTCGTTGGCCAATTCAACGCCGTGCTTGCGCAACATCATTGCACGCGCATCGAAGGCGTGGGGCAACCGTTCGATCCCCACCTGCACGAAGCGCTTGCGCAAGAACCGAGCACCGAATATCCCGCTGGAACGATCTCGCGCGTGATCCGTTACGGCTACCAACTGCATGACCGCGTCGTGCGTCCCACGCAAGTCTTCGTTTCGAGCGGGCCACCAGCGAGCTAGACTTTCCCTGACAAGACCGAGTCGCCTGCGCTTCAGGCGTGTCGTTCAATACTCATTTATTCATTTGGCGGATCCTGGAATCCATCTATGCCCACCTACGATTACGAATGCGATGCCTGCGAACACAAGTTCGAGCACTTCCAAGGCATCAACGATCCCGTGTTGAAGAAGTGCCCCGAGTGCGGCAAGAACAAGTTGCGGCGCTTGATTGGCGCCGGCGGCGCGGTCGTTTTCAAGGGATCAGGCTTCTATCAAACCGATTACCGTAGCGACTCCTATAAAAAGAAAGCGGCGGCCGAAGGCAAGGCGAGCGAAGGTGGTTCGAGCAGCGATTCCAAAGGAGAATCGAAGAGCGCCGCCAAGAGCGAATCCAAGCCGGAGTCGAAGGCGAGTGAAGCCAAGCCGGCGCCGAAGTCAGATAAGTAGCCTTCGGGTTCATTCCCCCTAACCGCCAAACGCACGATGGCACGCTGCCCCACCTGCGGAAACACTTTCGACGAGAATTCGTCTCCCGCCATGCCGTTCTGTAGTTCCCGCTGCCGGCAGATCGACTTGGCGCGCTGGTACGATGAGCGGATTAGTCTTCCCATTCGTCGCTATGACGAAGACGAAGAGTCGGAATTGCCTGAGGGCTGGAACGACGTCGAGGAGAATTGAGCGTGGCGGCGCTTTGCCGGCTTGTGCTCCCCTGTGCGACGACCGCTCTCGACGTTTCCGGCCGCTGAACCTGCATTGCTTGCCCCACAAGCATTCGTATAATGCGGGCACGACTTCGAGACCTGCCACGTGGGGAGCCTGGGACCATGACCGACGAACGCGGTACGCTGCGCAGCATTGCCTGGCGTGAGTTATGTCCTTGGCTGATACTCTTTCGCACGTTTACGCTGTCACTCTCGCTGCCGCTGCTCTTGCTGGCACTCGTTGGCGTGTTGATTCAGCCACTGGGCTGGCGCCTGGCCCGCGTGGTGTTTATTAGCGACGCGGCGCTCGACGGCGATGCCGATTTTCGCTGGACCAACGAGCGGTTGACGACCTGGCCCGGCCAGGCCCGGCATGAAACTTCGTATGTGAGTGGCGTCGCGCAAGGGACGTTCAGTCAAAGCCTTGTCCGGCAAATCACACCCCCCGGCGAAGGCGATTTCGCCGGTATGTTCGATCGGCTATCGCTCCCCTTTCGGCAACTCTTCAACATTCGCCTGTCGCTTACCAAGTTCGCCTACTTTCTGGCCGGCGGGCTATGGAGTTTGGCGATTTGGGCGTTCATCGGCGGCGTAGTGACGCGCGTCAGCGTGGTGAAACTTGGCCGTGAGGAGCGGCTCAGCATCAAGGATGCATTCCTCTTCGTGGGGCGCAAGTATCTGCATTATTTCTTCGCGCCGCTGTACCCACTGATCGGTGTGTCGTTCTTGACGCTCTGCGTGGCCCTCGTTGGTTTGGTGATGTGGGGACTCGGGAATGTCGGCGTGGTCATTGCTGGCGTGTTGTGGATCTTTGTGCTCCTCGCTAGTTTGGCGATGGCGTTCATTCTGCTGGGGCTGATGTTTGGCTGGCCGCTGATGTGGCCGACGATCAGCGCCGAGAATGGCGACCCGTTCGAAGCTCTCAGCCGTAGCTTCGGTTACACGTTTCAACGCCCGCTGCACTATCTATTCTTTGCCGTGGTCGCGACGTTATTCGGCTCGCTCTGCTGGCTGCTCGTGGCCCAATTCGCCGCGGGGGTGCAATATCTGGCCTGGTGGGGCGCGTCGTGGGGCGCCGGATCGGAACGCATCTTGCAAATTCAAATGGCGGCGGCAGGCACGGCGGATAGCGGCACGGCGCTTTCCGCAGGCGCCTGGCTACTGAATGTGTGGAACGGTCTGGTCGAGGCCTTCGCGACGGCGTTTGCGTATAGCTTCTTCTTCTGCACCGCGAGCGCCATTTACCTGCTCTTGCGGCAGGTCGATGATGAAACGGAATTTGACGAAATCTACAGCGAAGACGACGAACAACGCTTCACGCTGCCGCCGCTCAAGAAAGACGCGGCCGGCGTGGCGACCGTTTCTGATACCGAGTCGCCTCCGGCGGAGCCTGACCAGCGCCCGCTCGCCGAGGAAGAGTGAGCATCGGCGCGCTCGTTATGGCAGCGTGGACTTGCGCTCAGGCAACGGCTTGCCATCAGTCCGGCGCGGGCCATCTTCAATGAGCTTCATCGGCACTTGTTGGACGATCGGCTCCTGCGCTTGGCAGTTGCAGAAGGCCGTGGTGACGACGCCGCTGGTTCGCTCGCGATGCCGACACACGGGACATTCCCACACCCGACGAAAATCGTATTTGAGCCGCTCATAAGGTCCGCGCATGTCATCGTCTCCCGTTTCCGTGGCGCCGCGCGCCGCGGCGGAGGCTGTCTTGCGTGAAGCATCGCCTCCGAACGTCTCGAACTGCACCCGCACTTCGCCGAGCGCCGTGGCCAAATCCACGGCGAGCGGCCCGAGTCGCTGCGCACCACACATCGGATGATACACGATGAGCGCCGCGCGGTCGAAGGTCCGTTCCACATCCAAAACCACGCTGTCCGGGGCGAGCGTCGCGAGGCTGTCCGCAACTTGCCGCCGCAAAGCCTCGCGCTGCGCGAGTTCGTCCTCCTGGGCCGCATGCTCCTCAGGCCGTAGCGTCCGCAGCAACTCACCGGCGGGCGTGCGTTTGTCGCTGGGGTCGTAATCGTCCGCGGCCACGAGCACCTCGCCGATTTCCTGTCCGCGATCGGTTTGCACCAGGGCGCGGTCGCCGCGACGACATCCGACTCGCGCGATGGAGCCGAAGCGACCAATATGCCCCGGCACGCCGAAACGAATGAGATAGCGATGAATGTCGCTCGTGGGGTCTTGCTCCGCATCGAGGTCGATCTGGATCTCATTCTCGATCACGAGCACCGGCCAGCGCTTTAATGCCAGCGTTGCTGGCTCCGCGCAACGGCCAGTGTGCAAATCGAACTTCAATCCATGCCAAGGGCAAGCCAACACGCCTTCGGACATCTGGCCAGCGCCGATCGGTCCGCCGCGATGCGGGCAATGGTTGTCGATGACGACTACCTCGTCCGCCAGACGGAAGATGGCCAGTCGTCGCCCCTCGGCCTCGCATAACTTACGGCCCCCCGGCGGAATTTCCGCCAGCGACGCAATCGTGACCCAACGCGGCATTATTGGCCAATCCGGTAAAGGTGCTTATCACCGCGCAGGAAACGGATCGGTGTTCGGAAGGGGAACGGCCGCTGTGAGATAAACGCGGTCATTCGCCACCACCGGCGACGACCAACCTTCGCCGGGGAGTTCGAACTTCCAGGCAATGTTCTCTGTCTCACTCCAGCGCAGGGGAACTTCGCTCACCTCCGCATGGCCCTGCTGACTCGGGCCGCGGAACTCCGTCCAATCGGCCGCTAGAAGGCGCGTCGCGCAACATCCGACCAAGAGCAAAACAAACATTCGGCCAACTCGATCCATCTTCCACCTGGTGCGGGAACGGTTAAGGACAGGACGCAATTTGGAGTTCGCCTTCAGCCTATGCTAGCAAGCTCATGGGGGCAACGCAGCGCATTGATTTTTCGCTGTTCGATTTTGGCAACTCCTCTAGCGTCACCGCGTGGGGCTCGTTACTATCTCGCCGCTTATCGCCCTCTTGCCAGGAGAGTCTCATGCAGCGGCATTGGAAAATCGTCATCGCGGGTTCGCTGGTCGCCGGCGCCGTCATGGCCGGTCCCCTCTGGGCGGCGCCTCCGTGGTCCACATTGCTCCCGTTCAAAAAGATCGAGGCGGACCCCAATAAGGATTACATGCTGACGCAGGATCATGGCCCGTGGCTGGTCATGTGCCGCTCGTTTGCTGGCGAAACGGCGCCGCAAGAGGCGCACGATCTGGTGCTGGAACTGCGCGAAAAGTTCAAGCTTAAAGCTTATGTACACAAGCAAAACTACGACTTCACGAAGCCTGAAGTCGGCCTGGGGTATAACAAATTCGGCGGCCCGAAGATGATGGTCCCTCGTAATGGCGCCAAGTTCGAGGAAATTGCCGTGCTGGTGGGCAATTTTGAAACGGTGGACGATGGCAAGGTGCAAGAAGTCTTGGAAACCATCAAGTACGCCCGCCCCCAATGCCTCGAGATTTCGACAAATACCAAGTCGTCGCAGCGCTTCGCCGGGTGGCGTGCCGTCGTGCAACGCATCAATCCGGACAAAGACCGGAGCATCAAAGACAAGGGGCCGATGCGGATGGCGTTCGTCACCCGCAATCCACTGCTGCCGGATGAATATTTCACGCCGCAGGGACTCGATAAATTCGTCATTGAGCTGAACAAGGATAAGGAGTTCAGCCTGCTGAAGAATCGGGGTGCATATACGGTTCGCATTGCGTCGTTTCAAGGCGATTCCACCATGAAGCTGGATGAGATCGAGCGCAAGGAGCGCGATTCCGTGCGGCATAGCAAGCTGGAAGAAGGGGCGATCAAGGCCCATAAAATCACGACGGCGCTGCGGGAGCAGGGTATCGACGCCTACGAATTTCACGATCGCTACGAGAGCATCGTGACCGTGGGGAGTTTCGAGTCGGTCGGCTCGCCGCGCGAGGACGGCCGCATCGAAATCAATCCCAGCGTGAAAGCCGTGATGGATCGGTTTGGCGCGGAGCAATTGCAATTGCCTGGCCAGTACTCGACGGGCCTGAGTCCCCAGAAAATCGCCGGCATTACGCTCGACATTCAGCCCACGCCGGTGCTGGTGCCGCGGCAGTCGATCGGCGCGGTCTACGCTCGCCGTCCGGTGGATTAATCGTCGCAGGCGCGCTTCCGTGTGCCGTGCGCCTGATCTATAGACGAACACTTCATCACAGCTTACCTTTGGAGGCTAGGATCGACCGATCGGTCGCCCCTAGCCTTGTTTGATTCCAAGCTGCGACGAAGTACAACGTTCATGCCGACCACCCCTTCCCCACGACGCCTCGTGCTGGGCACGCGCAATCGCAAGAAATGCGTGGAACTCGAGCCGCTCTTGGCTCCCTACGGTTTTGAACTGCAAACCCTGGCCGACCTTCCCACTGCCATCGAAGTGGCAGAATCCGGCGCGACCTTCGCCGAAAACGCCGCGCTGAAAGCGAGTCAACAGGCCAGGCGCCTGGGACTCTGGGTATTGGGGGAAGATAGCGGCCTGGAAGTCGAAGCGCTAAAGGGCGCTCCCGGCGTTTACTCCGCCCGCTTCGCCGGTGAGCAGGGAAACGACGAGGCGAACAATCAGCTCCTCTTGGAAAAGCTGCGCGACGTGCCGACCGAAAAGCGGTGGGCGCGGTATGTCTGCCACATTTCGCTTTCCGATCCCAGCGGAAACATCCGCGTCGATGTCGAAGATTATTGCCGCGGGCGCATTCGCCGCGAGTACGCCGGCAGTGCCGGATTTGGTTACGATCCGCTGTTTGAGATCGTCGAGTACCACCGCACGTTCGGCGAACTGGGGCTGGAAGTCAAGTCGATCCTCAGCCATCGCTCGCGCGCCGTGCGGCGTTTTGTGCCGCAGTTGCTGGCGGTTTACCAATAGCACCGATCACCCGGCCCACTCAGAAATTTGGGATCTTTTTCGCCACTGAGTGTAACAAAGAGATGTCTCGCCCGTTATCTCTGTATCAAGGCACATGAACCGAGGGCGTCAAGATGAAGGCCGCGGCCAGACAGCCGGAACAGATTGGTCGTCGCGAGGACGTGTTGCGCGCCGTGGAAGCGTATGAATCCCGGCTCACGCGGTACGCCTTGCGATTACTGGGAGATGTCGCACTTGCGCAGGACGCGGTGCAGCATACGTTTGTGCAACTTTGCGATGAGCCGCCGCGCCAGCCTGACGGGCTGGCCGCGTGGCTCTTCACCGTCTGTCGCAACAAGGCGTACGACTTTTTGCGGCGAGCGCAACGAGACGAGGCTTTGGAAGGGCATCCCGTTGGCGATTTGCTCACCAGTCGCGAGCCTGATCCGGCGGAGGCCGCCGCCAGCGGCGACTTGCAGGTGTGGATTCGCGCGCAGATGACGCACTTGCCGGTCATGCAGCGGGAGGCGCTTACGCTGTGGTCCGAAGGTTTCGCCTATCGTGAAATCGCCGCGATCACCGGCCGCACCGAAGGGAACGTGCGCGTCGTCGTGCATCGGGCACTGAACACACTGCGAAACCTGGCGCCGGCGGAACAAGCCTGGTAGACGTCCCCCTCCGTGCGAGGACATGTCTTTACGAGCCCGAACCGCAAGCGAGGGAGTCGGTGTTGATCTCCCTGGCAAGCGCAGGGTAACGCCTGGCTTAAACCCCAAGAAACGGTGTTCGCCGTGTGAGGTCTTGAATTCGAGACACATTACGTTCGAGGATCTAACGATGAATCAACGATTACATACACCCAATGGCGATGCTCCCCGCGACGAAGAGGCCGCGGCGCTGCTCACGGCTTATGCGCTGCATCAACTCGGCGAGTCGGAAGCGGCGGCGGTCGAAGCGCGGCTGCAAGCCGATCCGGCAGCGCAAGCCTTTGTGCGCGACACGCGGCGCCTGGCCGAAATGGTCGAAGAGGCGCTCGTCGGCGAAGAATGCCCGGCCGTTTCCACACAGTTGCGAAAGCAGTTGGATGAAAAGCTTGCCGCTCAGGAAAACTCGCCTGTCGCCAGCACGGCACGAGTCTCACGCAGTCGCTGGAACATCGTCGCCAGCGTCGCCGCGCTCGTGGTGACGGCCTGTCTGCTGGTGGCGTTGATGTTGCCGGCGGTGCAAAGTTCACGCGAAGCAGCCCGCCTCGTTCAGGCGAGAAATGACCTTCGCCAACTCGATTCGGCAACGAGCGGCCAGCGGGGCGCTCCCTCGGAACACTACGCTACAGACTACGTGCAGTATGCAGAGGGAGACAAGCTCGACCTGAGATCTTCGCGCCAAGTGAAGCTCTACAATGGGCAAACGGCGCATCCCGCAACGAGCTCCAGCAATCTTGCGCCTGCCAACGAGCCCTACGCTTCCGAGCATCGTGAGAAAAATCCCGCACGTCGCTTCGACGTCGAGGCGCCAAAAGACTATCGAGACTTTGACTCCGGCGGGGGCGAGCGGGATGGAAATGCTCTCAGCGGCGGCAACGAACAATACGACGAAATCATCGAGCATCCGTTCCTTGGTTCGCGCGATTATCCCCTTTCGACCTTCTCCATCGACGTCGATACGGCTTCCTACGCCAATGTCCGCCGCTTCCTGACCGGTGGTTCGCTGCCGCCGCCCAGCGCGGTGCGGGTGGAAGAGTTGATTAACTACTTCACGTACGACGATCCGCAGCCGCAAGGGAACTCGCCGTTTAGCGTGAACATGGAAGTGGCCGAATGTCCGTGGACGCCGGGGCATCACCTGCTTCGCATCGGGCTCCAGGGACGCGAGATCGCCGCCGACAAACGGCCCCATAGCAACCTCGTGTTCCTGCTCGACGTTTCCGGTTCGATGCAAGCTCCCAACAAGCTCCCGCTCGTCAAGCAGGCAATGGGACTTTTGATTCGTGAACTGACCGAGAACGACATGGTCACGATCGTGACTTATGCCGGGAGTGAAGGGGTTGCGCTCGAAACAACCTCAGGCGACCGACAAGCGGAGATTCTGAAAGCGATCGACGTCCTCAACGCAGGCGGCTCGACGCATGGCTCGGCCGGCATCAAGCTCGCGTACAAAATGGCTCGCCAGAGCTTTCTCAAGCAAGGGGCGAACCGCGTCATCCTCTGCACCGACGGCGATTTCAACGTCGGCGTCACCAGCGATCAGGAACTGGTCGACTTGATCACCCACGAAGCCAAGAGCGGCGTGTTTCTCTCGGTCCTCGGCTTCGGCATGGGGAACCTCAAAGACGCCAAGATGGAGAAGCTGGCCGATCATGGCAACGGCATGTACGGCTATATCGATACGCTCCGCGAGGCGCGCAAGCTGCTTGTCGAGCAGATGTCCGGCAGCCTGGTGACGATCGCCAAGGATGTGAAGATTCAGATCGAGTTCAATCCGGCGGCTGTCGTGGCCTATCGGCAGATCGGCTATGAAAACCGCGTCCTCGCCGCCAAGGATTTCGACGACGATACCAAAGACGCAGGCGAAATCGGCGCGGGGCACAGCGTCACCGCGCTGTATGAAGTGGTCCTGGCTGGGCACGAAAACGACGCGCGTGCAAGCGAAGGGCCGCTGAAGTATCAAACCAGGGGCGCGGAACCTGGCCGGAATACGAATCCGGCGGAAGAAACGACGCTCACGAAAGCCGCTGCCTCTGGTGAACTGCTGACGGTCAAGCTCCGCTTCAAGGAGCCGCTCGGCGACCGGAGCGAACTGATCGAGTTCCCGCTGAAGGAGGAGCCGAAGCGTTTTGGCGCCGCCAGCGAGAACCTCCGCTTCGCCTCGGCCGTGGCGTCTTTTGGGATGCTGCTGCGGGGAAGCGAGTATCGCGGCGGAGCGACGATGTCGGCGGTGTCCGAAATCGCCGGGGCGGCGCTCGGGAGCGACCCAAGCGGCTATCGGGCGGAGTTTGTCGACCTCGTGCGCCGGGCGCAGCAACTGGGCAAATAGAGGTTGCTTAGCCGCTGCGGGAGTCGCAACTCCCCAGTCGCATCAGGCGCTACCGATTTTATCGTTTTTGCCGTTGTAACTGGTTGCCCCAACTGAACAAACGCTTGTAACTCCCGCTAAACATTCGTATGGTGATAGGATTGGGCCTTATTTTATACTAATGGCCTATTATTCCCTTCGCCCAGGAGCACGGGAGATGTCCTCATACAGACGACGAGGCGGTTTCACGCTGGTGGAACTGCTGGTGGTGATCGCGATCATCGCCATTTTGATTGCCCTCTTGTTGCCGGCGATCAATGCCGCGCGCGAGCGGGCGCGGTTCATGCAGTGCACCAACAATATCCGCCAAATCTCGCTGGCGATGAACGTCTTCGAGAACGCCCAGGGAACGTTCCCCCCCGGCGTGCCGAACTGCGCGGAAACATCCAAGCAGTTCGCCAGCGATCCGACGGCCGGCGCGATTTGCCAGGGACCGAACGGACTGGTGCAGATTCTCGCCCAAATCGAAGAAAAGAAGAAAAGCGATTGGGTCCAGTCCTGTCTCGATACGGCGTACAACGTCTGTGTCGATTGCCCCGGAAACCAGCAGTTTGGCTATGTCGGCTCGCAAACGCCGGTGCCGTTTATCTGCCCCACGCAAGGGAGCATCGAGCCTCAGTTTAGCGTCAACAAGTTTGGCCTGAAGTCCCTCTCGAAGGGGAATTACGCCATGTGCTACGGGGCGGGTTTTTACATCAATTCAGACACGAGCCTCAACGGCATGTTCGAAGTGGTGAAGCTCGATCGGACGTTCTCCTCGCAAACATCACAAGCTCAAGGCAAGTGGAAGACCGGCAGCAACAAAGGCGTGGCGATTAGTGCTTGCACCGATGGCACCAGCAAAACGGTCCTCTTGGCCGAACTCGTCGCCATGAAGAGCGAGAAAGATGGCCGCGGCGCGTGGTTTTGGTCAGGCATGGGAGGCTCGTCATTCACGGGAATGAAGGCGCCCAACCCACTCGAAAATGAGCCCGATGTGATCGCGATTTGCGATAGCAACTTGCAAGGCGCCGAACGCAGGTTCACCTGCACGGAGAGCCGCGACAACGGCCAGGTTTATGCGTCCGCGCGGAGCAAGCACGCCGGCGGCGTCGCGGTCGTGATGACCGACAGTTCGACCCACTTCGTCAACGACAAGGTCGATCCGGCCGTGTGGCAAGCACTCTGCACCCGCGCTGGCCCGACAACAGAACCGGATGTGTCGGTGAAGGATCTGTGAGTAACAGACCCACTCCTGCAGGTGCCATCCGCGAGCACGCGCGTTACTCTGGTCAAACTAGGTAGCCGCTGAGGAGGTTTTGACGCCGAAGGTTCTGATTTTTCAAATTAAACCAAATATTCCGGTTGTTCCGGCTCGAATAAGCGTTACGGAGGGGTTCCACGTGGGCCTCTCCGTAAATGTTTGCTAGCGGTTACTCGACCCAGAAGGCTTCGACCGGCTTTCGTCTGGACCGCGCAGGCAAAGCTGTTATACTCCCCGCCTTGCGGATATTGCCATTTTGTCGCGCAGCAAGCGCAAACGGCAGGCGGTCGTGTTCAAGGAGGAACACGTGATGCGATTGACATTACACAAAGATCGCGGTCCCAGCACACTCTCCAGACTTGTCTGGGCCGTGGTGGGTTTTGCAGGTGTGTCCATCGGTTCGGCTGCGCTCGCGTGGCAGAACAACAATGGCGCGCTCAAGCCGGCGCTCGTCGTGGAAGCCGCTCCCGTGCAGGCGGGAAGCGCAGCGGCCGCGCCGGCGACGACAATCCGGCCGGCGCCCATTGTCGATGCGGCGCCGCAGCGCGTCGCGCCTCCTCCGCGAACAGCGCCCCAGGCCGTGTCGCCTGCGCCACGGACGCCGCTGATCGACAGCACCCCCAGCCGCTCATTCTTGCCTTGGCCGTGGTCCATCGGTGGTCGCAGCAGCGAACCAACGAGCGAAATGCGGCGCGCGACGCCAATTCGCGCGGCGGGAACCAAAGCCACCGGCAACTACGGCCGCACGCGCTCCGCCAGCGATAACCCAACACCTGCCGAAGTCGCTCCGCAGCAAACGCCGGACGCCACCGCCCAGCCCACACCGGCGCGCCGGGAGCCGCAATTGGCCGAACGTCCGGCCCCCGCGGTACGCACGCCTGCGCCGATTGTCGCCCGGCCGGCCCCCATCGTCGCCCAGCGCACGCCGAGCGCTGCGCCTCCCAACGAGACGCCGGCAACGATTCGTAAGCCCCAGCCTGCGAACTTGAGCGTCAGCCCTGCAGCGCCGCGCGCGACGGAACCCGCCGTGACGGACGTGCCGCCTGCCGCGCTCACGACATCCCGCAAATTGCCTACGCTGAAAATAACACCGATCACCGACGTTCGCCCTGCCGGCTTCCAAGAGGTGCTTCCCGGCAAGAGCAAGGTTTCCGATGTCGCCCAGCAACTCGGCGAACCGGAAAGCACCGAGCGCGAGGGGGACACGACCGTGATGACCTATCAGGTCGGTCCGTTTCCCAAGCTGGAAGTCATTCTCGCCGGGGACGTGGTGGACTCGATCGTGATTCACCTGGCGGAACCGGTCGAGCAGCAAGCGATTTTGGAAGAACTTGACCTCGCGGACTTTCGTCCGGTCGCCATTGCGGACGACCAAGGCAACGTCCTGGGATGTGCAATTCCCGAACGGGGTGTAGCGCTGAGTTATGATGGCGAAGCGAGCCAGAAGTTGGTCGGCGAAGTGGTGCTGGCGAATATCACCGCGGAGTCGTTTGTGTTGCGCGCCACGGCGCCCACCGGTCACTACGAACAAATGCTGGCCGACGCCGACTATGCGTTGACGCTCAACTCCAGCGCGGCGGACGCGCACGCCGTGCGCGCTCGCGTGCTCGCGGCGCTGGGTCGCGTGAGCGAAGCCCGCACCGCCATTGAAGCGGCGATCAAGCTCGATGCGGGCGCGCCGGACTATCGCATTTTGTACGCGGAATTGCTCAGTGCCGGCGGCGACTTCAGCAATGCGTTGACGATGGTGCAAACGGTGGCTGAAACTCCCCAGGTGGAGCCGATCTTCGCCGCATCCGCGGAATTGGCGTGGGGCAACGTGTTGGCCTACGGTCCTGAACGCGATTATCCCGCGGCCGTCAGCCATCACACGAAGGCCATTAAATTGGCGACGCCGCTGGCGCAAAGCAAGCAAGCAGCGGAACGTCGCGTCGCGCTGCGAATCCTGATCGACGCCAACCTGGCGGTCGCTCGCGATGTCGCGCTGGGGAACTACAAACGTCAAACGGAAGTGGTGCCCAAGTGGATCGAGAAAGCGAAGGCCCTTCAGCAACTTGCGCTGCAAGACGGCGCCGACGAGTTCCTCGAACTGCATGTCGCGGCGGCATCCCTGACCGCGCTAGCCGCCATGAGTGAGCCGCTGGACCCCAGCGCCGCTGTTGAAACAGCTTTGACCGTGGGCCAGGAACGAATCGCCGCAACGGAAGACCCGCTCTATAAGCAACACCTGGAGTGGCTGCTCGGTCAAGCATTGCTGGATGCCGTGCAGATTGAACACGCGCGTGGCGAGTTTGATGTGGCCATGCAGTATGCGAACAACGCTCTGACGCTGCTCGGCGAAAATGTGGGCTATCGCGAGGCGACTTTACTCCGCGATCATACGCTGGGGCGGATGTACTTCAGCATTGGCGCGCTCTACGCCGTGGGACGGAACGATCACGCCGAAGCCGTGCACTTTTATTTGCAGGCGCTGCCGCTGCTGGATCAACCATTGCCGCCGGAACTGACCGAAGATCGCGGCCGTCACGGCGAGCGGATGGTCAGCATGGGCGTTTCGTTTTGGCAGAACGGGAACAAGCCCCAAGCTATTGAGTTGACGCTCAAGGGGGCGCGACTAGTGCAAGCGGCCGTGGAAGCGCGGGAACTCGACACGGCAGCGCTCGCGGTTCCGTATGGCAATCTGGCCGCTATGTATCACCAACTCGGCAACTCCAGCGAAGCCGAGAAGTACGGCGACCTGGCCAAGAAGATCGAGCCTGTGAAGACTTCGCGCCGATAGACACGCCAGCCGCGCAAAGCGGGTGAGCGAGCTTTCCTCACGCGCCTGACTGAAACCTCGCCTTGAGCGATTGCAGCACGCCGAGGGATTCGATGCCGCTGAGGCCAAAACACTGGTGCAGCATGTGAATGGCGCCGTTGTAGCCGCCGCTGGCTAACTCACGCCGCAGTTGCATCGCTTTGGCCAGAAACTCAGGATCGCCGTGCATTTGCGTGCGGAAGTGGATCGCGCAACTGGTCGCGCGTTCGACGCTGATCTCGAAGAGCACGGCCAAGGATCTTCCCGCGTGCTCAATATCGCCCGCCTGAATCTGCGCGGCGAACGTTTGAAACGAGACTTCCGCGAGCGCTTCTTCATTGGCCGTTTCGACCCCGCCGCCGGAACGGGGCGCCGGCAAGGCAGGAACTTCCGGCCACGCAGGCGGGACAATCTCGGCATAAGAATGCGCGGCCGCGTGTTGGCCATGCGCGTCGTGCACCTGGACATCCTCTTCCGCGGGGAGATTGGAGAGGATTTGGTTCAGATGGGCCAGCGGCGTGCCAATCTGGTCGTAAATCGCGTCGATCTCCCCCATGTAGGAATCGCCGCGGGCATCGTCGAGAATCTCGTCCGGATTGTCGAGCACGCGCTCGGTGAGCCGGCGAAGGAGGATTTCGCGGGCTTCTTTCAGAATCGCAAGCGCGCGGGCGCGGTCGTTCATAGCCTCACACCGTGAAGATCCAACAAAAACACCGCGCGACCAACAAACGTCGCACCGGTATTACCAGGATATTCACGACCTGCGGCGAAGGAAAGCGTTTTATATGCCGGCGGGCAATTTTGGTGAGAGTGGCGCGTGAACGACTGATTTTTCCAACGATTCGGCCGGTTTGGGCGGGTGATGCAGCGTTCGTAAAAAGCCGCCCATGCAGACCACGATCACCGCCAGGACCAGATTGAGATTGAGCCAGAACACGGCCTTTTGGCGAAACTTCTCCGCATTGGCGCTCCGCCCCACGAGCAGGCTGGCGACAAAGAAGATCACCAGCGCCAGGAGCATCTTGACCGTCACAATCGCGTGGTAGGGCATCGGATCGACGACCTTATCCTGCGTGTAGCGGACGATATTGACGATTCCACTCAAAATCAGAAAGCCGGAGGATGCCATCACCCATTTCGCCCAATGACGGCGGACGCCAACTTTGAGTGTTTGCTGTGCATCGGCGGCCAGGTCCGCGAGCACAGGATGGAGGCCAAATCGCATGAAAATGGTCCCACCCATGAGGGCAATTGCGGAGAGAATATGCATCCAACGCATCAACAGATCGACGTAAAACATGCGGAAGTTCCTGAAAAAGGAGCGAGCGGACTGGCTTGCTATGGTAGTCTGGTCGTCCGACCGATTATAGGGCGCTGGCGAGTGCCGCTGTGCACTTGCCGTTTCGTCCCCGCCGCGCGCCCCCGGATGTAGTAGGATTTCAGTGCACCGCTCCAATGCGGTTAACGATGGTTGGCCGACTTGTTGCCGTGCAAACAAGAATTTGCACCCCGACACGAACTACTTCCCATTCATTCCTTGCGTGAGCTGTGACGACTATGTCCCAGAACCCGTACGAGCCCGCCGGATATGTTTCTCCCGAGCCGAGCAAGCCCGGAGCATGGCGGATGCAATATCTGGAGATGTATCAGTTCGTGTTCGTCAATCCGAACTGGATGACTAACTTTCTCTGGGGTGGTCTCTGTCTGTTGGTCGCAGGCGTGATTCCGATTTTGCCGCAGTTGGTATTCATGGGCTATCAGTGGGAGATGGTGGAAACTTTGCATCGGCGGCAGGGGCGAGCGTATTCAGACTTCGACACGAACCGCATCATGGACTATCTTCTGCGCGGCGTCTGGCCGTTCTTGGTGAGCCTGGTGGCCGGACTGCTGGTCGGCGTGATTATGGTGCCGCTGATGATCGGCGGCCTGGTCTTGGCATTGCTCGTTGGGCAACAGGGGGGTGACGCTCTGGCCTTCATCGCAATCGCCGCCTGGGTGCTCGCGGTGGTCGCGCTGTCGCTGGGCGCCAGCCTGTTCATGTATCCGCTGGTGCTGCGCGCCGGGCTCTCGCAAGATTTTGGTCAGGCGTTCAATTTTGGCTGGGCAATGTCGTTCGCCAAATTGATGTGGAAGGAAATCGTCGTGGGGACGTTGTTCCTGTTCGCAACATCGCTGGGGCTTTGTTTCGTCGGCTTGCTGGTCTTCTGCGTCGGTATGTACGTGGCCGCCATTTGGATCATGTTTGCGCACGCTCATTTCTACTGGCAACTCTATGAAGGGTTTCTCGATCGCGGTGGCGAACCGATCCCGTTCAAGGAACTGCCGCCGCCCATGATGGGAGGCCAACCCAATTGGCAACCGCCGCAGTAGCACGCATTGCTGCCGCAGCAACTACGTGAAAAGAGCTTCCAAGCAAATCTTCGACCACGTCTCGAACTGGTCGCGCTCGGCGAGTAGCTCAGCCACGGGGCGAAAACCGGTGTCGCAGATGTCGTTTTCACGGGGGAGAACACGGGGCTTTACGACGTCAAAGATGTGCACCACTCCCAAGTGAACGCGCCCGACCTCTGACTCATCATCGTTGATCAGGCCGATGCGGGCGTCTTGGTACGGGGTCTCAATGGAGACTTCCTCCTCGAGTTCACGCCGCAACCCTTCATCATAAGGCTGGCTACCGACGACGCCGGCGTCGTCTTGCGAGATATGCCCCCCAACGCCAATGCTCCGCTTGGCATGCAACCGCTTCTCCCCTTGACCTTGGCCGCGGGTGTATTGAAAGAGCGAAACTTCGCCTTGGTCGTTGGTATGCCGAAAAATGACATAGGGAATCAACTGTTTGAAGCTCGGATCTTGCTCCATCTCGCCGCGGGGTCGATAGCTGATATGCTTCGCCTGCAGCAGTTCCGGCAGATATTGGTCGATCGCCTGGGAGAATCCTTGAAAATGCCCGAGGCGGTGAAACTCGACGGTGGGCACGACTAAAACATGTTCGGTATGAACCAACGACATTTCTGGCCTTCCTGGTCTGCGGCACGGGTGTGAAGCCGTGCAGTATAGGCCAGCCGCGGCGGCGATTGAAGGCGTGCGGAGGCGGACGCACCACACTCGGTTGGATTACTGGCCACGAAGCTGTAGCAGGATTCGCTTCTCCAGTTCACCGCTGAGTTCTTTGAGCGCGTCGGACTCCAATTTCATCAAATCCTCCTTGGGGACAACCGTTTCGCCCAGCAGCCGTTGAAGACTTTGAACGTGTTCCGCGAAGCTTTGCCTTAGCCCCCGCTCTTGCCCTTCTGCGAATCCTTCTGCGTATCCTTCTGCGTATCCTTCTGCGTATAATTCTGCGTATCCTTCTGCACGCCCGTCTTCGCGGGCGTCTGCGACGAAGGAACGAAAATCCATTTCCGCCTTGCGGCGGTCTTCCTCCCGCATGCGTTCTTCCGGGGTTTTGCCGATCATCTCGACGACTCCCATGGCGGCTAGTTTGAACTGCCTCAGCGTCCTATATGCGCGCTTGCAATCGCTTCTCCAACTCATCCCTGAGTTCTTTGAGCGCGTCGGACTCCAATTTCATCAAATCCTCCTTGGGGACAACCGTTTCGCCCAGCAGCCGTTGAAAACTTTGAACGTGGTCCGCAATGCCTTGCCTTAGCACCTGTTCTCGCACTTCCTCACGACCTTCCTCACGACCTTCCTCACGGGCGTCTGCGACGAAGGAACGAAAATCCATTTCCGCTTTGCGGCGGGCTTCGTACTGCATGCGTTCTTCTGGGGTTTTGGCGATCATTTCGACGACTCCAATGGCCTTCGCGAATTCGGGCGACGGCAGTAAGCGTTTCAGCGTTTCCCGCTCCAACTCTGCCGCGCGGCTGAGAAAAAACGCCCACTGAATCAGGCCATCCTTCAGGGGCACCGGCCGCTGCTCAAAATTATACTTCGGCAGCTCAATCGTGTGAATCTGCAAGCGGTCGGTCAATTCCAAGCCGTGCCGACAATCGCACATCGCAAATCGCAAATGCGGAGCGTCCACTTCGCGAAATAATACCTCACTGAGAAAACAAATCGTGACGGCCGGCGTGAGCGCCTTGTACTCTTCTCCTTCCCCCAACTGGCCGACGTACAAAGACGCGTTGTAGTACGCCAGGCGAGGTCGGAGCGACCAATGGGCCTTGTTCTGAATTTCGACATTGAACCACGCGCCCTGCGCGGCGCGCGCCTTGATATCGAGCACCGACAGCTTATCCGTGGCGAATTCTTTCTCGTTGAACGGGTTCAAAATCGTCACCTCCGCGATCGGCGGCGACTGCCTCAAGACTGCATTGAGCAGATGAACGAGAAGATCCGCATTCTCTGGATCTCCAAAGTTCTTCTTGAACGCATAGTCCACCGTCGGATCGATCCCTAGCGGCATGGAACGGCTCCTGGGTGATGATGGGGGATTGAATTTGCCTCGCAGGAACGGCCTGGATGTGAATTAGATGGAACGACGAATTCGATTGCAAGCGTGTTCAACACAAGCGTTTCCACGTGGTGTCGCGAGTCACGCGCATGAAAAAAGCGAGCACCGAGAAACCCCGGTGCTCGCCGCAATGAGCGAATTCACATCGAAACTAACGGCGTCTTACAGCGTATAGCCGTTGTGGAATTCTGGCTTGATGATATGCGCCACTTCGGGAGCGTTGGTCGCTTCCATCTTCTTGGCGTCCCATTCGATCTTCTTGCCGGTGCCTGGTTCGGGGGCGGCCCAGACCGCCAAATTGCCCAACAGCACGGTTTCGGTCAAACCGCCGGCATAGTCTTGGAAGTTCGAGCGCGCCGGCTCGCCTCCCTTGATGGCGCGAACCCATTCCTCGAAATGGCCTGGCGAGCGGACCCATTCGACTTCCGGCTTCTCGGCGCCGCCGAGCATTTGCAGCCCTCGCTCAGCATAGTCGCCGGGCGCATAGAGCTTGCCTTTGTCGCCGATCACGAGCGCTCCGGAGCTTTGCATCTTCGCATCGCCTAGCAGTTCTTGGGCCGGCAGCTTGCCGCCGTCATACCAGAACAGCTTCACGGCGCCGCGCTTGTCGTTCTCGGGATAGAGGAACGTGATGATCGACCAACTCGGATAGGTTTCCTTGTTGTGGCCGGAGGTTTCCGCTTGAATCCAAACGGGGTCCTTGAGGTCCAGCGCCATGTAGGGCATGTTGAGCGTATGGCACGCCATATCGCCTAGGGCGCCGGTGCCAAAGTCCCACCAGCCACGCCACTTGAACGGATGATAATCGGGATGGTACGGACGAGTCGGCGCGGGGCCAATCCACTCCGCCCAGTGAATGTGCGCCGGCACCGGCGGCTCATCCTTGGGACGATCCTTGCCTTGCGGCCACACCGGGCGATTCGTCCAGACGTGAACTTCCGTCACTTTGCCGAGAGCGCCAGCTTGAATCACAGCGGCCGCTTCGCGGAGCGAATTGGCGGCGGTCCCTTGATTGCCCATCTGCGTGGCACACTTGTTCTCACGGGCGACATCCCGCATCACGCGCGCTTCATACACCGAATGGGTCAGCGGCTTCTGCGTAAAGCAATGCTTGCCCATCTTCATGCCCATGACCGAAGCTACGGCGTGGCAATGGTCCGGCGTGCTGACGGTGATGGCGTCGATGCTCTTGCCCACCTCGTCGAACATCTTGCGGAAGTCGTTGAACTTCTTGGCGTTCGGCCACTTCGTCGCGGCGCGATTGAGTTGGTTGTCGTCAATATCGCAAATGGCGACCATGTTGCCGCTGCGACCGGCGTCAGCGCTGTCGCTGTCGCCTTTGCCGCCGACGCCGATCGACGCGAAGTTGATCGTCTCGTTGGCCGAGAGGCTTTCGCGCGGGGCGATGCCACCGAGCGCCCAATAGCCGGCGCCAATGGCGGCCGACGTCTTGAGGAAGTTACGACGATTCGTACGACTCATGATTACGTTACTCCTGGTTGGGTCTGGCGGGGTCTAAGAGGAACAATGGAAGACCGCTCCCGC
This sequence comes from Planctomycetota bacterium, assembly GCA_963205385.1. GTDB lineage: Bacteria > Planctomycetota > Planctomycetia > Pirellulales > Pirellulaceae > JAEZGD01. The sequence continues at coordinate 22,803 of CAUJKE010000389.1, forward strand.
AATGGCGGAATCCGGTGGAGATGGCTGGCGCCGAAAGTTCTGCTCCTCGCGGCAACAACGATCTCAGGTGAGAGACTGGCGGGGTTCCACAGGATGGGAATCTTGGGACTCTCTGAACGTCCTATCAAATTAGCCGACTCGGAGGCAAAATTCAAATCAGGGCGGAAAAATTAAGTCCCCAAATTTTCTGCCAAGGGAAGTCTCTTCCCCCCTACCATCGCAACGAAGCTGCCGCAGCCCCCTTTCTTCCTCATTGCTGCTAGCACCTCGCGACGAAACTTTGCGCATCATCCCTGACAAACTGGGGAGTGCGCGACAAATCGAACAAATCCCGGACTTGACCGGGAGTCGATGCAATTCATAGACTCATTCCCAATTACCGCTGGAATCTCTCAGAGAATTAATCCTGCCTTCCTTCCACGTTCCTAACTCCAGCCCACGAGTCGCTGCGCATGGACAGCCGAGCGATCACCGCTTTCGGAATTATGGACTGCCTGCCGGAGTCGCCGCGTGAAGTCCTCGCGTTGCGCTCGACGACTCCTGCGGCCCCGATTCCCTTGGCCGCGTTGGTCTTTGACCTGAACAACGTGCTCTACGATGCCACGGTCTGGCAGCGTTGGCTCTTACAGTTGCTCAATCGATTTGGCGTCCACACCCATTTCGAGGCGTTCTTTTGCGTTTTCGAGCACGACTACCTCCCGGCGGTCTATCGAGGCGAGCGCGACTTTTGGGACGCCTTGCGAGATTTTCTTCTCGCGGCAGGCATGACCAAGGGGCGGGTCGAGGAAGCGCTGGCCGCGGCGCATGGGAAGTATCGTGATCTGTGGGACGACGTCCGGCCGTTTCCAGGTGTTGCCGCGACCCTCGCGCAACTCGCCGCGCGCGGCGTCCGCCTGGCGGTTTTGGCCAACTCCGGCGCCCCGGCGGATTGTCTGATCCAACGATTATCCCGACTCGGCATCTCACAACGCTTCGATGTCGTCTTGTCCTCGCGCGATCTCCAAGCCGCCAAGCCTGCGCACGAGTGCTATCAGGCGGTGATCGACGCGCTCGATGTCCCCAGCGACGCCATTGGCTTCGTCGGTCACGAACCGCTCGAACTCGCAGGCGCCGCTTTGGCTGGCATGGTCGCCTTCGCATTGCATCATACGACAGACGGGCAAGCGGACATCTATCTCGACCGCTTCGACCAATTACTGCACGTCGTGGCGCCGCTAGCACGCTGTCAGCAGCGGGCCTGTTAGGGGGCATGGCCGCTACAGCCGTTAAACTCAGCCTAAAGTTCCCCTTCGCGGTAGTCGATACAACCTGAGCGTCACTGCGCTCCGCTTTGTATTCTTGTCGTTTGGGGAAGTTACCATGATCCGTCTCATCGGCGTGGTTGGACTCTTGATCGCCGCGTGCTCGTCCGGCTGTTCGCTTTGCTGCACCCCCTACGACGACGCCTATCCGGCCTATGGCGGCAAATGGCAGCGTGAAGACCGCTACCACGGCCGCGTCGGTTCGGCGTTTGAGCCTGCCGGCGGCATGGTGACAGGCGAATCAGCCTTGATGACAGATGAATCGAACATGATGATGGACGAATCGGGCGGCTACGAAGAGATCACCCCAGAACCAACCCCCGCCATGCCCAACGATGACACGGTGCCACTCCCCGAAACCGAAGGCGAGTCGCTGTTTTTTGAATAACGACCGAGCATAGCGACCAGCGGACGGGGCAAGGCAGCGAAACTTCTTGCCACTCCCACGGCGCAAAGACTTCCTTCGGCGCGCGTGGTCGGTTACGGTATCGGGGAACCTCTTCCACCCCCGAGCCGACCCTCATGAGCGAATCCGCGCCCGCTGCGTCCGCCGCAGAGCACCATGTGAGCATGGTGCAAACGCCTCCCACATCGTTCTGGGGCATTCTCTCGCGGCTAGGTCCCGGCTTGATCATTGCCGGGTCGATTGTCGGCTCCGGCGAGTTGATCGCCACCACCTCGACCGGCGGCAAGGCGGGTTTTACGCTGCTGTGGCTGATCATCATTGGCTGCGTCATCAAGGTCTTCGTGCAGATCGAATTTGGCCGCTACGCGATCGTGACCGGCAAGACCACGATGGAGGGGCTGAATGATCTTCCCGGCCCGCGCTCCGCGCGATTTGGCAATTGGATTCTGTGGTACTGGGCGCTAATGTTTTTGGCCAGTTTGGCTCAGTTGGGTGGAATCGTCGGCGGCGTGGGACAAGCGCTAGCGATCAGCGCGCCGCTGACCCAAGCCGGACGCGATTACAACGCCTATCGCGAAGCCGTGACGCAACTCGATGTGGCCACCAAGGAATTGGAACTGCGGCGTTCGCAAGCAAACGTCAGTTCCGAGACCATCTTGGGATTGGAATCCCGTGTCGCGCGATGGCGAACGGCCCGCGCCAAGTTTACCAAGGAGGTTTTGCCTGCAAAAGACGATCGGCTCTGGGCGTGCGTGCTTACCGTGGTGACGGCGTTTCTCTTGGTGTTGGGCCGCTATCGCTTGCTCGAAGCGGCCACCACGATTTTGGTCGCCGGGTTTACGCTCGTTACGGTCGTGAATGTCGTCCTTTTGCAAATGCACCCTACCTGGCACATGACGTGGCAGCAGTTGTGGCACGGGCTCTCTTTTCAGTTGCCCCAGAGTAGCGACGGCAACCGCAGCGGCGCGATCTTCGCCGCACTCGCGACGTTCGGCATTATTGGCGTGGGGACGAACGAACTCTTGGCGTATCCCTATTTCTGCGTGGAGAAAGGCTACGCGCGGTTCACGGGGCCGCGCGACAAGTCGGAGAGTTGGGCCGCGCGCGCCCGTGGTTGGCTCCGCGTGATGCGCGTCGACGCCTGGTGCTCGATGGTGATCTACACCTTCGCCACTGTCGCGTTCTTCATCCTCGGCGCGTCTATTTTGCATCCCATTGGCCTGGACGCGAAAGGGCCGGAAATGATTCGTACGCTGGCGATCATGTACGAACCGATTTTTGGCGCTTACGCGCCGGCGCTGTTCTTGGTAGGCGCTTTCGCGGTGCTGTTTTCCACGTTCTTCGTCGCGAATGCCGGGCACGCGCGGGTCTGCGCGGATGTCGTGCGCGTCGTCTCCGGCGGCGCGTCCTCTCAGGCGACCTTCGCGCGCTGGGTGCGGCGCTTTAGTGGCTTGCTCCCGTTTATCTGCTTGTTCATGTATCTGGTCTTTGGCGAGCCGCGGCGACTCATTTTCATCAGTGGCATCTTGCAAAACCTGATGCTCCCCATGCTCGCCGGCGCGGCGCTCTATTTTCGCTATCGTCGCTGCGATGACCGCGTGCGGCCTAGTTTGGTGTGGGACGTCTGTCTCTGGACCTCTGCCGCCGGCATGTTGCTGGTCGCCTTATGGGCCGGAACCGACGCCTCGCGAAACTTATTCGAATTCCTGCAAAATCTGGGGAAATAGCCTGTTTGTAACGAACGTAGCGGCAACGTTCGCGGGAGTTACACTGGTTCTTGTTATGTCTGGGCATTGCGACTGGTTCGGATTACGAGCCACAGTAAAATTTTGACCGTACCACTCTTCCTCTTCCCTCTGCATGTGTGTCTTGTGAATCGTTGGCGTTGGCTGATTATGCTGGTGACCCCTGGCCCGATCATCTGGGGCTCGATCGCGTTGTCGAACTACGCGCGGTCGGACAGCGCCCGGCCCCCTGCCAATAATGAAGTCATCCCCGCGCAGACGAATCCCCAGCGTGAACCCAACGTGCAGTTCGTCGCTGTGGCGGACACGGTGGACGAAACCCTCGCCGCCGCTTGCCTGGCACGGGCGGCGGAGTTGCGGCCCGCGCTCGGCGAGAAATGCGAGATCCTTGTCGCCGCGCCGTTCGTCATCGGAGGCGATCTCTCGCTCGCCGAGTTGACTACGTGGCATCGGCAAACCATCGCTCCGGCCGCCGCGGCCATGGCGAATCGCTATTTCGAAAAGCAGCCTGATCGCCCGATCACCGTGCTCTTATTCTCGACCAAAGAGAGCTACGAGTATTATGCGAATCACCTCTATCGCGACCGCGGGATCTCGATTTACGGCTATTACAAGCCGCGCGAGCGGACGCTGGTCATGAACATCTCGACCGGCGGCGGCACGCTGGTCCACGAGTTGACGCACGCGCTGGTCGCCTTCGATTGCCCAGACGTTCCTGACTGGTTCAACGAAGGCCTCGCTTCGCTGCATGAGCAATGCCGCTTCCGCGAGGATCAACGCGGCCCGTGGATCGAAGGACTCGTCAACTGGCGTTTGGCGCGTCTGCAACAAGAATTCGCCGCTAAGCGCGTCCCCGCGCTCGTCGATTTCCTGCAAGACGACAACTTCCGCGGCGAGCGCGAGGCGGTGAACTACGGCCAGGCCCGCTATTTTTGTCTCTTCATGCAGCGCCGCGGCGTACTGGAAAAGTACTACTCCGCGCTTCGTCAAAATATCGACGAAGACCCCCGCGGCTTGAAAGCGGTCGCCGCCGTCTTTCCCGACCGGACCTGGGCGGAGCTGGATGCGGAGTTCCGCCAGTTCGTGGCCGATCTCCAAGCCAGCGAATAATTGCAAGCCTCGTCGCGCCTGACGACCAGGCCGGCCGTGCGCGCCGGGCGTCATCTCGTCTCCTCGGCGAGGTCTCTTTCTGGCCCAACACCTCTAGCGGCCACCCGCAGTATGTATGTTCATTTGTTTTCTGCACGTTGCCGCAAAAGCGATTTTTGCCATAAGTGCATGTTCATACATAGGTTGCGTCTACAATTACAAATCGTTATATTAGCTTTCCTGATACATAAGCGAGGCATTATTACTGGACGTGTTGACGTAATCGTTCGCTCGTAGTATTTTAGTTTTCTCGACGGTAATTCAACCGCGACGAACTATTGCAACTACTGATTGAAGCCCGGCCCCCATTATGCACGTCAAGTCGCTCAAAGTGTTTTGCGATGTAGTGGGTCGGCGCAGCTTTTCCCGCGCCGCCGATGAGAACGGGATTTCACAATCCGGCGCTAGCCAAATGGTGAACCACTTGGAGACCCATCTCGGCGTCAAGCTGATCGATCGCTCGAAACGCCCCTTCGTGCTCACGCCGGAAGGGGAGACGTTCTACGAGGGGTGCCGGAAATTGGTCCAGCGATATTACGCGCTCGAGGAAGAAGTGCGAACCTTGCATCAAGAGGTGAGCGGGCGCGTCACCGTGGCGTCGATTTATTCAGTCGGCCTCAGCCACATGAACGCCATCGTGCAGGAGTTCCTGGCCCGCCATCCGCGCGCGAATGTGCGGTTGCATTATCATCACCCCGACCAGGTCTACGAACTCGTCGAGAACGATCAGGTGGATATTGGTTTGGTCAGCTACGCCAAGAGTTCGCGCACGATCAAGGCGATGCGGTGGCGCGAAGAGCCGATGGTGTTGGTCTGCGCGCCGCAACACCGACTCGCGCAGCAAACCTCGGTTCAACTCAGCGATCTGCAAGACCTGGCGATGGTCAGCTTCGATGTCGACCTGGAGATTCGCCGTGAGATCGACCGCACCCTCGCCGCGGCGCGCGTCGATGTCAATGTGGTGATGGAGTTCGACAATATCGAAACGATCAAGCGGGCGATCGAAATCGATGCCGGCGTGAGCTTGCTTCCCCGTCCCACGGTCGATCGCGAACTCGCGGCCGGCACACTCGTAGCGCTGCCGCTCGCAGGTATCGAGATGGTGCGTCCGGTGGGCATCATTGTTCGGCGGGGCAAGGAACTGGGTAAGACCGCCCGGCGGTTCGCACAACTTTTACCAGCCGAAACGTCCTCCACTTTCTCTGCGCCGCAATCCGCTGCGGATTGGACGTTTGGCCAGCCTGATTTAGTAGCCGAAAGCGATCCCGACCCGGCCTTCGACGCCGTGGCGGGCTTCGCGGATGACCCGGCCGACTCCCGCGGCGCTAAAGCCGAGGCCTAGCCTGGCCCGCGCTGCCTGTGGTCCCGCTCGCTCAACTTTTCTGGAATCTGGTGATGCCTATGAATACGAACCCTTACTCGGACTTTCCCGCCAAGCAAGGCTTGTACGACCCCGCGTACGAAAAAGACAGTTGCGGCGTAGGCTTCGTGGCGCATATCAAGGGCCAGCGCAGCCATCAAATTGTGCTCGACGCCGATCAGATCCTGCGCAATATGGATCATCGCGGCGCGTGCGGTTGCGAGAGAAACACAGGCGACGGCGCAGGCATGATGACGGCCATTCCAGACGCCTTCTTTCGCCGCCTTGCGCGCGAGCAATTCAACTGCGACTTGCCGGAAGAGGGGCGCTACGCGGTCGGACAATTGTATCTGCCGCGCGATCCCGACGATCGCCAGTTGTGCAAGGAAACCATCGAGCACTTCATCCAAGTTCAAAACCAGCGCCTCATTGGGTGGCGCAAGGTTCCCACGGATGCCGTCGCCGCCGACATCGGCCCCTCGGCGCTCGCCACCGAACCGCTCGTCGAGCAGGTGCTCATCGCCGCCAACGACAAGATCGACCGCTCCGCGTTTTGCCGGCAGCTCTTCTTGATCCGCAAGCAAGCTTATCACACGCTCGCGGCCAGCAGCATGAAGCAGAAGGGCCAGTATTACGCGGTCAGCATGTCGAGCCGCATCATCGTCTATAAGGGGCAACTCACCTCCAGCCAGGTAATGCCGTACTTCCCCGACCTGCAAGCGGAAGACTACACCAGCCACCTCGCGATGGTCCATTCCCGCTTTAGCACCAATACGTTCCCCTCTTGGGCGCGCTCGCAGCCGATGCGCTTCATGAGCCACAATGGCGAAATCAACACGCTCCGCGGCAATATCAACTGGATGATCGCCCGCGAAGGGGCCATGCGGAGCGACCTCTTCGGCGAAGAGTTTGAACGCCTGCTCCCGATCATCGACGTGGGGACGAGCGATAGCGGCACCTTCGACAATGTGATGGAACTGCTGCTGCTATCCGGCCGTTCGCTGCCGGAAGCGGTGATGATGATGATCCCCGAAGCCTGGCAAAACCACGAATCGATGCCGGAGTACAAGCGGGCGTTCTACGAATATCATTCCTGCCTGATGGAGCCGTGGGACGGTCCGGCGTCGATCACGTTCACCGATGGCCGCTATATCGGCGCTGTGCTCGACCGCAACGGCCTCCGTCCGAGCCGCTATTACCTCACGCACGACGACCGCGTCATCATGGCGAGCGAAGTCGGCGTGCTGCCGGTCGATCCAGCGAACGTCAAGGAGAAAGGCCGCTTGCAGCCTGGGCGGATGTTTCTGGTCGATTTCGAGCAAGGCCGGCTGATTCCTGACGAAGAAATCAAGAAAGATATCTCCACCAGTCGCCCCTACGGCGAGTGGCTCAAGCGGCAACGCCTGGAACTTTCGGAGCTCCCGATCAACCGCCAGCCGCAAGGTTTCGACCAAGCGACGCTGCTCGAGCGGATGCAAGCCTTCGGCTACACGCTCGAGACGATGCAGTTCATGCTGCTTCCGATGCTGCGCGAGAAGCGCGATCCCATTGGCTCGATGGGAAATGACTCCGCCTTGGCCGTGCTCAGCGATCAGCCGCGGATGCTGTACGACTACTTCAAGCAACTTTTTGCGCAAGTCACCAATCCGCCGATCGATCCGATCCGCGAGGAAGTGATCATGTCGCTCGAGTGCTACATCGGCCCCGAGCAGAACTTGCTCGAAACGACGGAACCACACTGCCATCGCTTGCTCGTGCCGCAACCGATTCTGACCAACGAAGAGGTCATGAAGCTCGCGGCCATCAATCACCGCGGCTGGAAGTCGCGGACGATCGACATCACCTGGCCCAAGGCTGAAGGCGAAGCTGGCATGATTGCGGCGCTCGACCGGGTCTGCGCCGAAGTCGAAGCGGCGATTGACGAAGGATTCGCAATCGTCGTCCTCAGCGATCGCGCGACGAGCGCCGACCGCGTCCCGATGAGCGCTCTCATTGCTTGTGGCGGCGTGCATCACCACCTGGTCCGCAAGGCCAAGCGCTCGCGGATTGGCATTGTGCTGGAGACCGGCGAGGCCCGCGAAGTGCATCATTTTTGCTTGCTCGTTGGCTACGGCGCCGATGCGATCAATCCGTATCTCGCGTTTGAATCGCTGTGGCAAGCCCAGCGCGACGGCCTCTTGCCGGAGGAATATAGCGAGGAAAAGATCGTGGTGACTTATCTAAAAGCCGCCGCGAAAGGGATGCTCAAGGTGTTTTCAAAAATGGGCATCTCTACGCTCGCATCCTACAAAGGGGCGCAAATCTTCGAGGCGATTGGCCTCAACGACGAAGTGGTCGATCGTTGCTTTGCCGGCACTTCGAGCCGGATTCAAGGAATCGATTTTTCCGTCCTGGCGAAGGAAGCGATCCGTCGCCATGCGATTGGCTACCCCACGCGCGCCGACCTCAAACTGCCAATCCTCGCCAACCCCGGCGAGTTCCACTGGCGGGCCGAAGGCGAACGCCACATGTGGGATCCGCAGACCATTTCGGACTTGCAAGTGGCCGCGCGCAACGGAGAAGCCGCGGCCTATTGGCGGTTCGCCAAACACGCCGATGAAGAATCTACCCACGCCTGCACGCTCCGCGGCTTACTGGGCTTTAAGAAGAACGATCACGAGATTCCGCTCGAAGAAGTCGAATCCGCGAGTGAAATCGTCAAGCGGTTCTGCACCGGGGCGATGAGTTTTGGCTCCATCTCCGCCGAGGCGCATGAGACGCTCGCGATCGCCATGAATCGCATCGGCGGCAAATCGAACACCGGCGAAGGCGGCGAAGACCCTGAACGCTTCCAGCCGCTCCAAAACGGCGATAGTAAGCGCTCCGCCATCAAGCAGGTGGCGTCGGGACGGTTCGGCGTCACGATCAACTATCTCGCCAATGCGGACGAGCTGCAAATCAAAATGGCCCAAGGGGCGAAGCCCGGCGAGGGGGGCGAACTGCCGGGGCATAAGGTCGATGAGAACATTGCCCGGATTCGTTATTCAACGCCTGGCGTGGGTCTCATTAGTCCGCCGCCGCATCACGACATTTACTCCATCGAGGATCTCAAGCAACTCATTCACGATTTGAAGAACGCGAATCCGGAGTCGCGCGTCAGCGTGAAGTTGGTGAGCGAAGTGGGCGTCGGCACGATCGCAGCCGGCGTCGCCAAGGCTTATGCCGACCATATCCTCATCAGCGGTGATACCGGCGGCACCGGCGCTTCGCCTCTGACAAGCATCAAGCACGCCGGCTTGCCGTGGGAACTGGGCATTGCGGAAACGCATCAAACGCTAGTGCTGAACGATCTCCGCAGCCGCGTGGTATTGCAGACCGACGGGCAAATCAAGACCGGCCGCGACGTCGTGATCGCTGCGATTCTGGGGGCCGAAGAGATTGGCTTCGCGACCGCGCCGCTCGTGACGCTGGGCTGCATCATGATGCGGAAGTGCCACCTCAACACGTGCCCCGTCGGCATCGCCACTCAGGATCCGGTGCTCCGGCAAAAATTCGCCGGCAAGCCGGAACACGTCATCAACTACTTGTTCATGGTCGCCGAGCACGCCCGCACGATCATGGCCAGGCTGGGCATTCGCAAGTTCGTCGACCTCATTGGCCGCGTCGATCTGCTTGAAACCAACGCCGCGATTCGCCACTGGAAGGCGGAGGGTCTGGACCTGACGCCGATCCTCACCACCGCGAACCGCCCGCATCCCAATGTCGATGTGTATTGCACGCAAAAGCAAGACCACGGCTTGGAACTTGCGCTGGACAACGAGCTCATCGCCCTTTGCCAGGGGGCGATTGAATCGCGCACGCCGGTTCGTTTCGAGCTCCCCATCCTCAATATCAACCGCACGGTAGGGACCACGCTCAGCTACCACATCGCCAAGCGCTGGGGGGACGAATACTTGCCGGAGAACACGATTCACGGCAATTTCCACGGTTCCGCCGGGCAAAGCTTCGGCGCGTTTTTGGCCGGCGGCGTCACGTTTGAGATTGAAGGAGACGCCAACGATTATGTCGGCAAGGGGCTCAGCGGCGGAAGGATTATCGTCTATCCGCCCCAGCAATCGACGTTCAAGCCGGAAGAGAACATCCTCGTCGGCAATGTTTGCCTGTATGGGGCGACGGCTGGCAGTGCGTTTTTCCGCGGCCGCGCCGCGGAGCGGTTTTGCGTTCGTAACAGCGGCGCCCACGCGGTTATCGAGGGAGTCGGCGATCATGGTTGTGAATACATGACCGGCGGCCGGGTGGTGATTCTCGGACCGACCGGGCGCAACTTCGCCGCTGGGATGTCCGGCGGTATCGCGTACGTCTGGGATGAAGGCAAGAACTTCATCACGCGCTGCAACTTGGGCACGGTGGATCTGGAACCTGTGGAAGATGGCAAGGATGTCGCGGAGTTGCTCGACTTGATCGAGCAGCACTACGAGTTCACCGGTTCGACTGTCGCCAAGCGGGTGCTCGACGATTGGCCGAACGTGCTCGAGAAATTCGTGAAGGTGATGCCGACTGATTACAAACGGGTTCTTGCCGAACGCGAACAGCACGACGAAGAAGCCGAGGCGACCGTGCACGGAGTCCCCAATCATGGATGAAAACGCTCCCCACCGGCCCATCCGCCTCGATGAATTCACCGAGTCGGTGGAGCAGTTGTGGCAGGAAGAAGCACAAATCCACGAAGCTCGCGATCGCCGTCGTGAAGCTTCGTCCGCCAGCGATCACGTCCTGCGCGACGCCTAACTTTGGAGTAAGCAGTCATGGGCAAGCCCACCGGTTTCAAAGAGTATCCCCGCAAGGCGGTTCCGTATCGACTGCCGCTCGTGCGCCTCGAGGACTTCAATGAAATCTTCACCGATCCGGACGAGAAGCATTTGAAGACGCAGGGCGCTCGCTGCATGGATTGCGGCGTGCCGTTTTGCCAATCGGCGACCGGTTGTCCGATCGACAACCTGATCCCCGAGTGGAACGACCTGATCTATCAAGGACGCTGGAAAGACGCGCTCGAACGACTCCACCAGACGAACAACTTCCCCGAGTTCACCGGCCGGGTTTGCCCGGCGCCCTGCGAAGGGGCCTGCGTGCTGGGCATTATCGAACCGGCCGTCACCATCAAGAACATTGAAAATGCAATCATCAATCGCGGCTTCGCCGAAGGCTGGATCGTTCCGCGGCCCCCGCAGCATCGCACCGGCAAGCAGGTGGCCATTATTGGCAGCGGCCCCGCGGGACTGGCCGCCGCCGCGCAACTGAACAAAGTTGGTCACTCCGTCACGGTGTACGAACGGGCGGATCGGATCGGCGGGCTGTTGATGTACGGCATTCCGAATATGAAGCTCGATAAGGATGTCGTGCAGCGCCGGGTGGATTTGCTGGCGGCGGAAGGGGTGACGTTCGTGACCAATGCCAACGTCGGCGAGAATGTCGACGCCAGGGAGTTGCACGAGCAGCACGACGCTGTCTTACTCGCGACCGGCGCGACCAAACCGCGCGATTTGCCCATTCCCGGCCGGCAACTGCGGGGCGTCCACTTCGCCATGGAGTTCCTCACCGCCAACACCAAAAGCCTGCTCGACTCCAACTTGGGAGACGGCAAGTTTATCTCCGCCCGCGACAAGCATGTGATCGTGATCGGCGGCGGCGACACCGGTTGCGACTGCATCGGCACATCGATGCGGCACGGCTGCGCCGGTTTGGTGAACTTCGAGCTTCTGCCGCAGCCACCCCAGGAGCGCGCGGCTGATAATCCCTGGCCGCAGTGGCCACGGATTTTGCGCAGCGATTACGGCCACCAGGAAGTGGAAACGCGCTTTGGTCAGGATCCGCGCGTGTACTGCGTGCTCTCCAAGGAATTCATCGACGATGGCCGCGGAAACGTCTGCGGCATCAAGACCGTTGAAGTCCGGTGGACGAACGAAAACGGCAAGTTCAACATGCACGAAGTGCCAGGCAGCGAAAAAACCTGGCAGGCGGACCTCGTCCTGCTCGCGATGGGTTTCTTAGGTCCTGAGCATTATCTGGCCGAGCACCTCGGTTTGGAAGTCGATCCTCGCAGCAACATCAAGGCCGACCACGGCAAATTCTCTACGAGCCTGCCCAACGTCTTCGCCGCCGGCGACTGCCGGCGATGGCAATCGCTCGTGGTGTGGGCGATTAACGAAGGCCGCGGCGCAGCGCGGGCGATCGACGAATTCCTCATGGGCCACAGCACGCTTCCCGCCCCCGGAGTCACC
>CAUJKE010000390.1 GCA_963205385.1 Planctomycetota bacterium
GACCGATGCCCACGCAATCTCCACCGACTCCGTCGCAACCTTTATTCCTTCGCTAGCGCGGTGCGCTATTTTCAGGTAGACGTGTATGAAAGTCTCGGAACTCCTCGAACTGCGCCGGCGTAATTGGCAAGAGCTGGAATCGCTCTGCGATCAACTCGCGCGGCGAACGCGCAAGAGCCTCGGCCCCAGCGCGCTGGCGCGGTTTTCGTCGCTCTATCGCTCCGCCTGCGCCGACCTGGCGCTAGCGGATGCGTACCAACTCCCCCCCAATACTGTCCAGTATTTGCATCGCCTGGTGGGACGGGCGCACAACCAACTCTATCGCAGTCGCAAGTTCGATTGGCAATCGTGGGGCGATATTCTGCTCTATCAAGTGCCGCAAACCATCTTCAACGATCGCTGCGTCCAGTTGGCGTTTCTGTTGTTTTGGGGCGTGTTCATCCTCGCGGCGGCGCTCTCCTATTCCCAAGCCTATTGGCCTGGCTTTGCGGAAGAACTGTGTGGGCGAGACCACTTGGATCAACTCGAATCGTCATTTGAGAATTCGCCGCGGAACCCGCCGCAGATGAGGTTCCTCATGGCCGGGTATTACATTCAGCACAATACGGGCATCGGTTTGCAATGTTTTGCGTTTGGCTTGTTGCTCATCCCCGGGATGGTCGTCACCACGTTTAACGCGGCCGTGCTGGGGGCCTCGTTTGGATACATGGCCCGGCCTGATGTTCCCGGAGGGGAGAACTTCTTCGAGTTCGTCACCGCGCACGGCCCGTTTGAACTGACCGCGATCGTCCTGTCCGCAGGCGCTGGCTTGCGGCTTGGACTGGGCTGGATTTATACGCAGGGCCTCACCCGTGGCGATTCGCTGCGCCGCACGGCTGAGGATGCGATGCCGGTGATGGGGGCCGCGATCATTCTGTTCTTTCTCGCGGCCATGCTGGAAGGTTTTCTCTCCCCCTCGAACGCTCCCTACTGGATCAAAGCCGGGGCGGCGGTCTTGTCGAGCGCGCTGATGATGTTCTACTTCGTCATGCTCGGCATGCCGCGGAGGTCCATCCATGCAACTTGATCGCACCCATCTGGCTGTGCGCGAGCGCAACGGATTTGAAATCCTTGACATGTCGTTGCATGTCTTGCGCACCTATTTTCGCGCCTGGTGGCAGGCGACGCTGCTGGGCGCGCTGCCGTTTATGCTTATTAACGTCGCGCTGCTGTGGGGACTGTGGACCAATGACGACGAGGAGTTTCCCTCGCGCTACGTCTATTTAATGACCGTGCTCATTTTCATCGAAGCGCCGTGGGCGACCGCGGTGCTGACGACCTACCTCGGCGCCGCCGTGTTCGACGAAAAGATGAACGTCCGCGCCGCCTGGCGCGAGACCTGGAAGCGATTGCCGCAACTCGTGTGGTGTCAAGGCATCCTGCGGGGCGTACTGCCGGCCATCGGGCTCATTGTGCTTGCCCGCCAGTCCGATCGCGACATGAACTGGTTTCTCGAAGGCTTCCTGCTGATCATGCTCGGGTTGTATGTCGTTGCGATTCGCGCGTTTCGCCCGTTCATTAACGAAATTCTCCTCTTGGAAAGAAACCCCGTGCGGGCGAAGTCGTCGCAAGTCATTACCGCGGGCAAACGCTCGAAATGGCTGCACGACCCCAGCGGCGGCGATTTGGTGTTGCGCTGGATCGCGGCGGCGATCGTCTCGATCTTGCTCGCCTTGGCGTTCACCCAAACGTTGACGGTGACGTCCGGGGTCTTCTTCGGGAATTGGAACTGGGGTTGGTTCATGCTCCTGGTCGGCTTTCCGCTCGTGCTGTGGCTGGTTTCCGGCTTCATGGCCATTGTGCGGTTTCTCAATTATCTCGATTTGCGGATTCGGCACGAAGGGTGGGAAGTGGAGCTCCGGCTACGAGCCGAAGCGGTCCGTTTAGCGAACAAACTATCATGACCTGGCGGCGATTACTTGCGATGTTGTGCGTGCTCGCGGCGGCTGCGGCCAGCGCTTCGGTCGCGTATGCGCAAGCGGCCGAGGCGCCGATCGAGTCCGCGCGCGACGCGCTGTCCGGTCGCGGCGGCATGCCGTGGTACGATCGCGAGCACGACGACTTACGCGCGATCAACGTCCCGCCTCAAACGCCGGGCGACATGAGCAACCGCAAGTCGCGCTGGGAGGATACGTCCCAGCCGGCGGCGCCTAAGCAATCCACGAACACGAACTTTAGCTGGGGCGCGATTGGCGATGCGTTTTGGCAAGTCCTCCAGGTCATCTTCTGGTTGCTGGTCATTGCGCTCGTGGGATTCTTGATTTATTTGCTTGTGCGGGCGTATGTGCAGCGCGAGGATGCAGCCGCGGTCGCGTCGAACAGGTCGTTCGATTTTGGGGCTGAAGACGACGCGAATCGGATCGAAAGCCTCCCGTTTACCGTGGCCAGGCCGCGGGGGAATTTGCTCGATGAAGCGCGCGAGCAATATCAAGCCGGCAACTATCGCCTGGCCGTGATCTATCTGTTCAGCTATCAGCTCATCACGCTCGACCGTCATCAACACATTCACTTAGCCAAGGGAAAGACGAACCGGCAGTATCTGCGCGAGTTGCGCGACAAACCCGAACTGCGCGCCGCGCTCGAGCAAACCATGTATCCGTTCGAGGATGTGTTCTTCGGCGACCACGACCTCAGCCGTGAGGAATTTGAAGCTTGTTGGAATCAACTCGACAAATTCCATCACCATGTGGAAGCGCAGGTGGCCGTATGATGTTCACAGGCAACCGTTCAATTCGCTCGGCCGCCTGGCGGCGCGGCGGGGCGGCGCTGTTAGGGCTGGTCTTGATGCTGCTGGCGCAAGGCGGATGCGCAACGCGGGAAGCTCTCGATGTGACGTACGGCAGGACAGGCGGCACGCCGGGGGGCAAGAGCGTCAATGGGCTGTCCGTGTTGATGGAGATGTTCAAAGCGGCCGGCAATAATGTCACCACGACGACGCGGTTTAGTCCGCGTCTCAACAAGGCCGATACCATTGTCTGGGCGCCGGATGATTTCTCGCCTCCCTCCCTGGAGCATCGCGAATATTTGGAGCAGTGGCTGGCCGAAGGTTACGGTCGCACGGTGATCTACATCGGCCGCGATTACGACGCGGCGATTGAATATTGGACCAAGGCCGCGCCGCTCGCGCCCCCGAATC
>CAUJKE010000391.1 GCA_963205385.1 Planctomycetota bacterium
CGCTCTTCCGTCCAAGTCCTCAGCCGGATTACCGGCTTCCGGGCTTTCCCGTTCGATCGCTCACGCGGGAAGTTCACAGAGGTTTCGAACCCGGTATGCCGGAGAAGCCCCAGTAACGCAGTAAGTGCCAACAAATACGGAATCACCTCAGGAGAATAATCTTCTCCATTGCTACCCACTTGTCACCCTGTTTGATCTGGAGCAAGTAGGTCCCAATAGGCAGGTCGCCCAAGGGAATGGGGATCTCAGAGCCGTTGACATTCCGAATCACTTGCACCGTGCGTCCAAAATCATCGACTATCGTGAAGGTTGCGTTGTTCAGCGGGAAATTTGAGCGCACGGTTGTGAGACCGTAAGAGGGATTCGGGCTGATCCGGATGCCATCTGGGAAACGATTCTCTTCAACTCCGGTTGTTACAAGACCCAATTTCGCGATGAACACATCATCTGGACCTGAGTTGCTGAGTGTATCCGGGCCGCACGGTAGCGAAGAGCTGTCAAACGAGCCCGTCACATACACGTTGTCAGCGCCTGCAACGGCGATCCCGTTGCCCTGTTCGTCATCGATTCCGCCTGCACCAATGGCCCACAAGGCATCCCCATTTGCATCGTACTTCGCGATGAAGACATTGGAACTCAATGTGCCATTGATCGCGATCGAGCCGAAGGAGATCGAGCTACCGAACAGGCCGGTTAGGTACACGCTTCCGCTCGCGTCGGTCGCGATGGCCCCGCTCTCCTCGGCATAGGTACCGCCAGCGGAGGTGGCCCAGAGAAAGTCGCCCAGGGTGCTATACTTCACGATGAAGATATCCCTGGAGCCCCCATTGGGAAGGGTAGCCGAACCGAAGGTGAGCGGGAAGGCCTCGAACAGGCCGGTCACGATTACGTTCCCGCTTCCATCGGTTGCAAGGCCGATGCTCTCATCATTGCCATTCCCACTTGCACCGCGGGCCCAGAGCGGGTTGCCATCCGTATCGTACTTGGCCATGAACAACTCGTAGTTGTTGTTCGTGTTGGTGAGCGTCGTGTCTCCGATTGTGATGGAGTTGCTGTAATAGTGTCCGGCCACATAAATGTTCCCGCCCGCATCGACATCGAGCGCGGTGAAGAAGTCGCCGCCAGCCCCTGCTTCGCTCCTTGCCCACAGCACATCGCCGTTGGCATCGTATTTCACGATGAATGCATCGGCCTGTCCAACACCTGTGAGCGTCGCCGTGCCGAATGCCATGTTCTGGCTCCGGAAGTAGCCGCAGGCATAGACGTTGCCACTAGCATCAACCGCAATTGCATTTCCGACATCACGGGGCGTACCTCCAGTCCCGCCGCCGCTGCGTGCCCAAAGCACATTCCCATCGGGGTCGTACTTAACGACAAAGACATCTTCGCTTGCACCCGTAACCGCGTTGTGGAGCGTCGTGCTCCCGAAGGCAATGGAATCGCTCTGGAAACCACCGGTGATGAGAACATTGCCATCGGCATCCGTGGCGACATCGTTCACAATGTCCTCTTCATTCCCACCAGCGCTTCTTGCCCAGACTACATTCCCGCTCGCGTCATACTTCGCGAGGAAGATTGCCGAGCTACTGCTAGACCCAGTTTCTTTGGTGAGGTCGATTGACCCAAAGGAAATCGTATCGCTCCTGAAGTAACCGGTTACGAAGACATTGCCACTGCCGTCTGAAGCGACCTTTTGACCGATATCAAGATCGGTCCCACTTGCACTACGTGCCCACTGGAAGTCGATGGTCTGAGCAAAAAGTGGCCCCCCGAAGAGGGCATGAACCACAAGTGCAACGGCGATGATGGTTCTGGTGTTCAAGGCTGAGTTGGTCATAGAGCTCTGTGGGTACATGCTCAAACTTAGTTGTTGATTCCAATTCTGCGCAGACCCTTGCCCAACCCGCGCGTCAGCCGCACCGTGCCTTTCATCGCCAAGGCCTACGGCGAGCCTTACGTGAACTGGGCCAGAGGTGATGCTCGGCGCCAAGCTGAAGGACTTCCAGTTCAAGCCGCGCCTGGATGGGTATGCCATCAAAGTCCCCGTGTTCTCGTTCGATAAGTTCCCGAACGTCGATAAGTCGCTCGGGCCTGAGATGAAGTCGACGGGCGAAGCGATACACTTCATCAAGGATCTTCGAGACCCCTTCTTCAGAGAGGTCTATGCAGAACGGATGATGTACCTGAGCAGATAGGCCAAAGTTTACCCAGCCCACCCGCCGGACGGGTTAAAACGAACAGCAAATAGCAGGAAAGGATAGAGAAGCCCGGTTACGACATAGTCAACCACAATCAGAACAATCGGCACCCAATCAGGAACGCGGCGGGATGTCCAGGCCCAATTAGCTAGAAGAAGCACGGCCACCTGAAAAAGCACAAGAACCAGCCATTGTTGCCAATCGTTCCGTGCTTCCAAAAGGAACACGAGTAACATGTGAAGCCAAACCAGAACCAGAGGCGTCACGGCAAGGGCAAATCGATGCCGCTCACACCATGCCCACATTTCAAAGTGCTTTTTGCAAAGCCTTAACCAAGGCTATGTACAGGAGCCTGACCACATTGTCCTCGGACGAGGTAGCCCAGACACCAGTGTATGTTTTGGCCTGCGAGATACCTGGCGGGGTGGGCACCGGCAGCGAAGTGCAAGGCTCCATTACTCTTGCTCTTGGATGAACTGGAAGACAATCACCCTAGATATTGCTCCGACTTGTTCAATCCTTATGTTCTTACGCACGGCGAGTGCTTTTTTCCAGGAACTGAACCGACAGCGGATGAGAACTAGGTTCAGGGTGCGATCGATAACTACCGTATGGGAGAATCTGTATGCTGAGGTTCCTTTCTTACGCCAAGCATCCGCATCACGCAGATCGAGCGCATCCATGTCGTCGGCAGGAAGATAAAGTTGTCTGCCTACAATACTGTCGCAGGCCAGCACGGGAAGAAGAATTTGAAACTCATTCTCACTTGGCGGTACAACCAAAGTGAAAACCTCACTCGTGTCGGCGCATAGGTCCAGAGGCGTATGGCAGAAAACTGGCATCGCCGAAGACTGCCCACGCGCTCCACACATCAGCAGAAGAATGGCCGCAGAGCCAATGCATCGCAGCAGCATCCCTATCGTTTTGACCATCGTATGAAGGCTGCGCAAAACACGGCGGTGATGTCTCTTGCGCATTGGTAGAGATCGTCCTCGACGTCCTTTGCTTTGTTCATAAGCGTGAAACCGTGGGACTTGCTTACCTGCTCCCAAGCAAGCTCAGTGTCGTCCACATCGATATGGGTATCTCCTTGAAGAAGGAGCGAACCGGAGGTATTCACGTTCAACTCGTGCAGCAGTACGGTGTGAAGCGGCATCACATGCACCGGGCCAAAGGAGTTCATCAGACCAATCGCTTGGGCATAGCGCTGGTTCCGCTTCATGTACCAAGTACCGAGATGGATGAAAATAACCCTCACCACCTTGGCCAATCGTTCCTCTGTCAGCGATCGGAGCCATTGTGCCTCTGGAGAGTCCTTCGCGCTTGTCGCACCAACCAAGTTCTTCAAGCTCCTCAGCTCGTTGGTTATCGTGAGCACTTCGCTCGAACTCTCGGTTCCCTCCCCCGAACTTGCAGAGATGTCCCCGCCAAGCCTGTTCAAAGCAGGGTCAGCCCATACAGAGGAGTATCGCTCCGATAGCACTGGGTCGGAGCGAAACCAATCTTCGCTTAGGGGTAGCGCGAGAGTATTCTCCGACCAGAGCCGACCATTTACCTGCTTGAAGTCAAGCAATGGTGTAATCAAGCTGAGGCTTCGCTCCATCGTAAGCGGCTTGTTCTTGACATCCACCCCCAAGAAGCTGTTGAACGATACAACCTTGTCAAGGAACTTGGTTCTGCCAAGCAGTGGCAGCGTGAGAGCGCCGGAGTTCAATTCCGCCATAACCCGATCCAACCGGTCGGAATTTCCCGACACACGTGATCGGATATGAGACAAATCGTTCAACAAGTTCGAGAGAGAGCTAGTTGACGAGGTGTACGAAGAGGACACCGAATCGACCGGAACCGAAGTCACCCCATACCGGTCGCCCTTCCAATGAAAAACGTCGATGAGGCTGCTCTTGGGCGAACCTTTCAATCGGATAGTCTTCGTCCCTGGTTCAAGTAAAGGG
The DNA here is from genome assembly GCA_963205385.1 of Planctomycetota bacterium. Lineage (GTDB taxonomy): Bacteria > Planctomycetota > Planctomycetia > Pirellulales > Pirellulaceae > JAEZGD01. The sequence continues at coordinate 4,151 of CAUJKE010000391.1, forward strand.
GAAACATCCCTTATCACCAGTGGTGGAATGTACCAGGTTACGACACGATCCTTGTCGAAATCTGAGTTTAGGTTGATTGGCGCCTGATCACTGAAGGTCCTTGGTGGCGATTTACTCAATGCGATTTGCGCCCCCGAAAGGACCAGCGCTTTGGGTAGACAGGTGCCTGCGAGCATATCATAGCCGTAGACTGGATCTAGATTGGCAAGGATTTCCTCGTTACTGACCGCAAGCTCCGCATCAATGCTTCGCAGTATTGGCAATGGTGAAAGAGTCACGCGAGCGATCGCACCGGAGCCGTCAAACTCAACCTCCGTTAGAGAATCTTCCACGCTGGCACTTTCTGGAATCGCCGGATTCTGAGGGGTGCCGAACAGAGGAAGCTTCGTGTGAAATGTTGCCAGCCAACCTTCGGGGACCTCAGTGACTGATAGCAAGGACAAGTACTTGGAGAATAGCTGTGCAGTCGATTTCGTGCAAGCGCTGTAGACTTTGTTCGCTGCTCGGAGGTAATTCTCCAGATAAGTCCGGGCCGCTTCTGGTCCTTGGATCGCACCCGCGCTTCTTTTGTCACTGCTCACCATGCTCACGCAGGACTTGGAGTAATGGAAAAGTGTTTGGTCCGGATTGAGCTGCAATGCAGTGAGCACAATGTTCTGTTGCCGAAGAAAATCGGACAGCGCAATGCATTGGTAAGTATGAACGGAACGACCTGCCATGGAACTGGGGGTGCTTGCGCTACAATCCCCTACAATGGCAGATCCGCGCTGTAGTCCGGCAGATCGTTCGGCGTGTTCGGGTGCGTGAGGTACACCAAACTGGTAGGCACCTTGCTCAGCCAAGGCTCTCCTTCGTTCTCGCTGCCCTCGAAGTATCCATCGGCCTCCATGATCTCCTCTACGATGCTCACGTACATGGGGTCGTCCGGCAGAGGCACGTCCTCCCCGCCCCATATCTCGCCACCAGTGCTCAGGTAGTGCAAGACGGCTTTGGTGTAGCTGGGCCTGACCGGCACGAGCACGCGGGCCGCGCCAGCTTGCAGGAAGTTCATGAACAACGGATCGTTCTCGTCACGCTTCAGGATATTCACCCATTCGCGTTTGCGCGCCCAGAAGTAAGGGTAGAAGTAGTAGCTGATCTGCTCCCACTCGAAGGCCTGCTCAAAGAACTGGATGTAGCGGCCCTCCTTCGCCGCTTCCGCGAAGGAGAACTCAGGATACCCGCTGCCTGTGTTTGTACGCATGGCATCGAAGCTCTCGAAGCGCTGCCCGCTGATGAACTCGATGCAGTGCTTCTTCAGCTCCTTTTGCTCTACCTGGCGGTTGATGGCGGGGTTGTTCCCGTTCACCAGCGTATTCACGGTCTGTTGGTTCACCCAGCGGTTGTACTCGCTCACCTTCTGGTCATAGGCGGTCTTCAGCGCGGCGTACGTATCCATCTGCCATTGCTGCATGGTTTCCGCGGTGGGCTCACAGTCGATCCGGAAGGCCACGGAGTAATGTTCCGTGTAACTGATGCTGTTAATCGCGATGGTCCCGGTCTGCTGGCTGAGCGGGATCACGTCCTCGCCGCTCTGATAGCGCCAGATGTAAGGCTGAGTGTCAACGGCGAACCAAACGTAGTGCCAGTTCCCGTTCACATCCTGCCCATGGCTCCAAATGCTGGAGACGCGCGCATGCATGGCCTTGTACCCTGCGGGGATCTGCACGTTCGCATGGTATGCGTTGAACTTGGAACTGCCTGTAGGTGTGGGTTCTTCGGAGAAGACCTCGTTCACCGACACGATGGGCGTGGGTGGCGGCTTGACGCCCACGGCGCCGTATTTGATGACCAACGCGTCGTACGTGTCCGGCCGGATCTCGTTGAAGGATGCGATGTCGAACGGCGGCGGCAATTCATGGACCTGGTCGCTGGCCGGTTTGGCCATGGCACTGAAAATGTGGAAAGCGGCAGGCTCCGGGATGATGAATTCGAACAGCAACCGCTTGCCATAGTTGACCACCTTGTTGTAGTACACTTTGTCCAGCCAGCGATATACCCCCGCGATGTTCTCTGGTGCCGGTGCGTCCTCCACTTGCACATTGGTGAAGCCGTGCTCGGTGGTGTCCTCATGTTCGATGATGGTAGTGACCGTCCGGGTGGTCCGAGTTCGCTCGATCACCCGGTTCAGCGCCCGCTCCATCACGTCCTTGGCATACGTGGTGGCCTGGGTGGTGGCCTCCATTTCCGAGGTGGAGCTTGCCGTGCTGGCACTTAGCGAGGCGCTGCCTCCGGCCGGGAAACCGTAGGACGCGGTGACCCCGATCTGGCTCTGCTGATCCTGCTGCACCACATTGTTCGCCTCTTGGTGCAATTCGAACCGTTCGGTGGTCTGGGTTTCCTTCTCGGTTTCGCGGGTGGTCTCGCTGTCGGTGGTGGTGCTGGTCTCGGTGCGTTGGAGGTTCCGGAAGGTGCGTTTCTTGGATTCGCCCTTGAGGATGTTCTCCACATGCGCCACCTCGCCCAATTCGTATTTGTACAGTTGGCTTTGCACCACGCGCAGGTCGGCAATGCCCAAAGGACGGATGTGGCCAGCCCCGCCGGGCCATTGTACCAGGTTGTCCGCATTGAACGGGCTGCATGGTGAGACCGGAGGCAGCTGCGCGCATTCGTTGCTCACTTGAATGAGGCTGCTGCCCACACGCACCACACGGTCGCGGGTGGAAGTCGCGAGGATGGTACGGCCGAGCTCGCGCATATCCTCGACAAGCCTTTCCTTCAGCGTAGGTACATACACGAAATCGCTGGTGACACCGTATCCCTCCAGTGTGGTCCGCACCTTCGTATCCAAACTGATGTAGCGCGTCTTCTCCAAAGCAAGCGGGTCGTGACCGATCAGGGGCGCTTGTGGAGGCGCGGTTGGATCTGGCTTTTCGCTAGGATGCACTTTGGCGCGATAGGCCAGTACTTGGTCCGCATACGCTTTGGCAAGTGCGGTATAGGCCTGTTGTACATTGGCCAGTTTGGCAACGGCTGCGGCCAAAACAGGGTCGGCTGGTATGGGCTCCGTAGTTGGTTCATCGGGAAGGAGGACATCGGGCATGGGGAATACGTCCGCAGGTAGCAGCACATTGGAGAGGTACGCACTGAAAATGCCCGCACCTGTATCAAGCAGTGTATCGTTCGCCGCGATCTTCTCGATGACATTGAGCAAGCGGATCACACGCACTTCTTCGGTGCGAAGCACTGCTTCCCCACCAAGTACGGTCAATGCGAAGACATTGTCCCATACGCGCGATTTCAAGGCGCTGTAGCCGCCCGCACTCACATAGGCGGCAGCGGTCTGGTTCAATACAGTCGCTCCTTCGACCAGGGCCTTCAGGTCCGCTTTCACCGCATTCCTTTGCGCGGTGCGCAGGTAATCGTCAATGCGGTCGAAACCTGGGAAGAGTGCCTTCAGCGCCAACAGGTCCGCGATGTAAAGCGCGTTCGTGGTTTTGAAAGTGGTGGCTGATGCGATCATCGTCGGCCTTGGGTTCGCGCCAGCCCGGTTCGTCTTCAGCGTAGTGTAGAACGCGCTGTTCAGCGTGTACACGATCCGGCGCGCTGGTGCCTCATCAATAATGGCCTTGCGCGGCGCACGTACAGTGGCGAGCTTGAAGACGCTGACTGGGAGGTTGGTGGTGGCCATGGTGAAGGGGGAATGGAAGACAGGTCAAATCTCAGCACAAGTTGCGACCTGTGAGCCGGCGATTTTTCACAGGTAGGGGCATGTGTGTTTTCACCGTGAACGATCCACTGAGTTGATCATTGCCGGTGTTGAAAACTGCTCGTCACGGTGATCGCGGGCAGACGTCGGCATCGCGTGAGCGGGCGTAGCGGCAGCTTGCCGAAGGCGCGGCCAAGCAGCCACGAGCAGCGAGGAGGCACCGACGAAGGAGGTGACCCCGGAGCGCCGTGGATGCAGGCCGGGCTAAGGCAACTAAAGCGAAGCACGCGACCCCGGCCGCATTTGGGACGGGGGCACGCCCAAGCAATGTACATCGTGGACACCTGCGCCGGTGAGTTCCCCGCGAAGACGCCGTATTACTACAGCACTTTTGAGGAGGAGAACGAGAGCGTGCGCAGCGACCGCAAGAAGATCATCGTGCTCGGTAGCGGCCCCAACCGCATCGGCCAGGGCATCGAGTTCGACTACAGCTGCGTGCACGGCGTGCTCGCGGCCAAGGAGCTCGGCTACGAGACCATCATGATCAACTGCAACCCGGAGACGGTGAGCACCGACTTCGACACGGCGGACAAGCAAGGCTGCCTCGAAGGACCTCGAACGGATGGCACGCGTGGCTATCGTTCGGCCAGACGAGGCGCGACGAAGGGAGGCTACCCATAGGTAGCTGACCAAGGAAGCAACGAAGTATGGGCGAATGAGAGCCGTGCGCCCGAAGGGACAACGCGAAGCGTTGATGCCGCCGGAACGATGTCCTTCGTGGTAGCCTAAACTTCGAGCCCGTGTTCTGGGAGCACATCTACGACATCATCCAGCACGAACAGCCCGAGGGCGTCATCGTGCAGCTCGGTGGACAGACCGCGCTGAAGCTCGCCGAGAAGCTGGAGAAGTACGGCATCAAGATCATCGGCACCAGCTACGCCGCGCTGGACATGGCCGAGGACCGCGAGCGTTTCTCCTCGCTGCTGCGCGACCTCAACATCCCGTACCCCAAGTTCGGCGCGGTACACAACGCCGAGGAAGCCGTGAAGCTCAGCCGCGAACTCGGCTTCCCGCTGCTGGTGCGGCTTGGTGTGGCAACCCTTGGGCTGGCCGATCACGGGAGCGCGAGGCATTTCGCCTTCCGGCAAGGCGGAACCCGCGCGGCGTAGCAGGCGCTACGACGAAGGGTGACAACGCGGCCGGAAGGTGAAAGGCCCGCGCGGATGATCGGCTGGCCCATGGGTTGCCACACGCACTACGTGCTCGGCGGCCAGAAGATGAAGATCGTGATCAACGAGGAGGAGCTCGTGGACCAGGTGCTCGACATCCTGCGCCTGATGCCCGACAACAAGATCCTCATCGACCACTTCCTCGACGGCGCCATCGAAGCGGAGAGCGATTCCATCTGCGATGGCGAGATGGTGCGCATCATCGGCATCATGGAGCACATCGAGCCCGCCGGC
>CAUJKE010000392.1 GCA_963205385.1 Planctomycetota bacterium
CGACTAAGCGTGGAGGCGTTTGGGATACGCTTAAATCCCAGCACACTTTGAAACAGAGTATTCCATTGATAAATTCATAAATGGCTTCGATGGCTTGAGTTGCGACGAAAGAATTGTTTTAGGATTTCTATTTTCGCGCGCATGAGAATCGAAATCGCAGCAGCTTTGGGCACCGGCGGCGGCAGTCGTTCTGCGTGTCTCGAGAACCACGGGTTTGCGTCGGCGGCGGTTGAGCGGCTACTCGCTGGTCTTGGCAAACTTGAATATCTGGCTCAGGAGGGTTCGTTCTGTGTCACGAACGGTGAGGGCAGCCGGACCGGGTTTCGACGCCAACGCGCAGTTGGAATGGCGACGTTTTCATAACGCATCGGGCAGAAAGCAGGCTGATTTCCTATCGCGGAACTTATCGACCCGGCTCCCGGAGGGCCTGGCTCAGGCCGGGCACCAAATCGGCGCCGATGGGCACGGTGAGTGACGAGCCCTTGAAGGCATCGCCGACCGGCTCATGGCGGCCACCTAGCACGCTGGACAGGAATGCCTCGGTCACGGCGTAGACCGCGAGGGCATTCTCCGGTCGCCAGTCCCAGTGCCCCTCGTCCGGCAGCAAGCCGTACGTCACGGGAATCCGATTGTCCTGTAGGGCCTTGACGATCTGGTCAGCCTCGCTCTTCTTGACACGCACGTCGTTGCCCGCCTGGACAATCAAGAGCGGCCGCTTGATACGTTGGACGTGGGTCAGCGGCGAGCGCTGCCGCAGGAACTCCCGTCCCTCCGGCGTGGTGTGGTCACCGATCCGGTCCTTGTAGGCCTGAAGCCACGGCGCCCAGTAGGGCGGCAATGTGTTCAGCCACGTCTCCAGGTTCGAGATGCCAACCATGTCCACGCCGCATGCAAACTTATCGGGAGTGAAGGCCAATCCCACCAGCGTCGCGTAGCCGCCGTAACTGGCTCCCATGATGGCGAAGCGCTGGGGATCGGCAATCTTTTCGCCCACCGCCCAATCGACAGCATCTAACAGGTCGTCGTGCATCTTGGCGCCCCACTCCCGGGCCCCGGCGTTGTGAAATTCCTTCCCGAAACCCGTCGAGAAGCGGAAGTTGACGCTCAAAACGGCATAGCCGCGATTGGCCAGGAGTTGATGCTCAGGGTTGAAGCCCCAGTGGTCGCGGTCATTCGGCCCCCCATGCACGAGGAGCACCATCGGCAGCGGTTTGTAGGGCCGGCCGTCGCCTTCGGGGTCGGCCCAGCAAGGGAGGCTCACGTAGCTGATCAGGTCCAGCCGGTCGCGGGACGGGATAATGACCGGGTGCATCTTGGCCAGCGGTAACTTCTCAAGCTCCGGTTGGTCCGCGAACAGCAACGTCGCCCTGCGCAGGCGGCGGTCGTAGGAATAACAGCGTTGCGGCCCGGTGTCCGTCGTGTAGACGACGATCCAGCGCTGATTGTCCAGGGAGCGGCTGGGGATGGTGAAGTCGCCATCGGCCACCGTTTTCAGATACTTGAAATCCGCGGCGACGGCCGGGTCGAGTACTTCCCACTCGGAGCGCAGATGCTCGAACGATACGGCTTCAACGGTGTTCTCGGTGGGGTGCGCCAGGATAAAGCCCAGGTCGGCCTTGGGGTGCTCCGCGATCACTTTGGTCTCGCCGGTCGCCAGCACAACCGAGGTCAGCGCCGCTGTGTTTCGCCCGCGACTGTCGGACAGGAACAGGGTGTCGCCCGTCTTGTCAAACCACCGCGGGCGGGTCGCCTGCATGTCTTCGAAGGGGATCGTGTCGAAGTCCTTCCAGCCGTCGGCGCCGTCGGGCTGGAAGAGCTTTCCGGTCCCGTCAGGCATCACTTGGTAGGCAAAGCGGATCCGATAGTCGTCGTCCGTCGTCAAGCCGGAGAACCTCGGGTTCTCCTGGATCAGACGGCGTTCGCCGGTCGTGATGTTCACACGATAGACGTCGTGAAACTGCTTGTCACGGTCGTTGAGCTTGACGAGGATCTCTTCAGGGAGCTTATGGCTTGATCCCTGGAAGTGTGCGGCGACCCCCTCGATGGGCGTCAAGTCCCGGATCGAATTGTCCTCTAAGTTTAGGCAGTAGATGTGCCAATTCTCGTCGCCGCTGGAGTCTTGCACATATAGCAGGTGCCGGTTGGTGAAGGACCAGGTGTAGTAGCGAATGGGTCGCTGCCTGACTTTGGTAACCGGCTTGGCCAAGCCGGGTTCGTCGATGGGGCTCACCCAGATGTTGAGCACGCCGTCCACCGGCGCCAGATAGCTCAACCGCGTCCCGTCGTGGCTGATGCTAGGGCTGGTCTTCTCGGGATTGCCAAACAAACTCCGCAGTGGGATCAACGGCACGGCGTCGGCCGTCGGAGGAGGTGTGTCACCTGAGGCCACACGCTGGACGAGACCAAACCCGACCGCCAACAAGGTCGGGAAGAGCAGCAGCGGACGGATCGAGCCCAGCATCGTGTGATGACCTCATGGCTTGTTACGGAACCATGTAAATCTGCCGCCCGGGAAGCGCCGTCGTCATCGGTTGCAACGGCCTCTACGGTGGGATCATGCGTAGTCGGACTAGCCACGAATCTAGTGCCCAAACATCTGCAAATCAATCGCTGGCAGGAAATCATCTCGCGCACCAATGCAGCGCTATTGGAGCCGGACAATCGCAGGCTGTCGAGGATGCGAGATCATTCTTCCTGATTGTGTTTCCGCGCACATGAGTGCGCGTCCTATCTAAGCGGAGGGGTGTACAACGCCAATCGCCAACAAGAACCATGCGTCAAGCGGCCTGTTGCGGCAGGCTGGGAAATGGTGTTGCCTGTCCACGAAGGATTCATACTGGAATGCTGCTTCATCCTGATTTAGACTAAACCCCTCATCCACCCTAGCAGTACACTTTTCAACTGCCAGGCGTTGCGCTTTTCGAGCGACGTTGACAATCCATAGGCTGGAATGGCCTGGCACTCGTTTTGATCTGAGTTCTGTATGCTTGAGGACGTTCATGTATCGACCGCTACTTTCGCGCAATTGGTCGAAAATGCCTCTGCGAGCGGCCTGGTGCCGGACGATGAACTCGCGTCACTTGCAGGTGTCGCTAGTGGGGATCCGCGTGAATTCTCAAGGCTGCTTTCTGCGAGAGGACTGTTGACGCCGTTCCAACTGGCGGCTCTGCACGAAGGACGCGGCGCGTCGCTCCGCATAGGCAACTACGACATTCTCGATCGCCTGGGCGCCGGCGGCATGGGGACCGTGTTCAAGGCCCGGCATCGGCGCATGAAACGGATTGTGGCCTTGAAGGTTCTCGCGGCGAAGCTTTCTGAGAGCCCCATCTTCGTGAAGCGGTTTCAGCGGGAAGTGGAAACCATCGCTGCACTAGGTCACCCCAATATCGTCATGGCGTACGATGCCGACGAGGCTGACGCGGGCCATTTTCTCGTCATGGAGTTCGTCAACGGGAACGATCTGGCGGCTTGCGTGGAGCGGGAAGGACCATTCCCGCTGGCCCGCGCGGTGGATTGCATCCTCCAGGCGGCAAGAGGTCTGGCCTACGCCCATGCGCAAGACATCATCCACCGCGATGTGAAGCCGCACAATTTGCTGCGCGACGAAAGCGGGGCGATCAAAGTGACAGACCTGGGGCTGGCGCGACTCAATCACGGCGCCGAAGGCGCGGCCGCCGGGACCGATGTCACGATGGCCGGGGGCGTGATTGGCACCGCCGATTACATGCCGCCTGAGCAGGCCGTGGATTCCACCACGATCGATCACCGAGCCGACATCTACAGCCTCGGCTGCACGCTGCATTATCTACTCACGGGACGACCACCCTACAGCGGTTCCACGATCATGGCGATCTTGCTGAAGCATCGCGATGGCGAGATTCCCCTGCTCAGCGCGGCGCGCCCCGAGGCGCCGCCGCAACTTGACGATCTGTTCCGGCGGATGATGGCCAAGACTCCGGAGGCGCGCGTGCAGCAGATGTCGGAGGTTGTCGCCGAATTAGAAGCGATCGCGGCAATCCTGCCAGCAGATGCCGATGCAGAGCCAACCACGATTGCATTGCCCGCTCGGCCCGACCTTGCCGCGTCGACCATCGACATCAAGGCGACGCCGGATGGGACGCTCTCGCTCAACGCGACTGCGGCCCCCATGACGGTGCTCGTCGTGGAACCGTCGCGCGTGCAGTCGTCGATTATCAAGAGTTATTTGCTGGAACGAGAACTATCGGTGGTGGGCACTGTGCCCCATGGCCGCGCCGCCATCGAAGCCGTTCGCTCGTTGCGGCCTCGCGCGGTAATTTCGGCAATGCATTTGGCCGATATCAACGGCGTGGAGTTGGCCGAGCAGATTCGGGCGGAGATCAAGGTGGATGCTCCCGGCTTTGTGCTGATCACCAGCGAGGCCGATTCCGTCGAATCGGCCGCTTTGAGCAAGCTCAATCGCGTGCTGCTGCTCCCCAAGCCGTTCTCGGCCGATCAGATGATCGAGGCGCTCAATCGGGTGTCGGGAGCTTCCCTGCCGCTGCCCGCCGCTCTGCCTGGCGCGAAAAACGACCGCCGCCAACTGCGGGTGTTGATCGCCGACGACAGTAGCACGGCGCGAATCAACGTGCGGACTGTGCTCCAGGGGCTGGGGTTCGCGCAGTTTCTCGAAGTTCCCGATGGGGCTCATGCGATTGCCGTCGCCGCCCGTGAAAAGTGCGATTTGATCGTGACCGACTACAATATGCCCCTGATGGATGGACGGGCGTTGGTCAGCTATCTGAAACAAAATCCGGCAACTGCAGCAATTCCAATTATAATGGTAACGACCGAGACTGAGCCCCGCGTGCTCGATCCGGTGCGGAAATTGGGCGTCGTTGCCATCTTCGAGAAGGGTTTCCCAGCCGGCGAGGTGGGACCACTCTTGGATTCACTGTTTGGATAAGGCTGGCCCGACTCAGAGTAGCTCTACGGTCGCCAGACCTTGGAGCATTGAACATTGTTGGCGATCCACCCACGCTCTGACGCGCGTGGTGACCGCGGTTTTGAGTCAACGTTTCGAGGTCGATTTTGCAGCTTGTGGGAAGAATGATCGGCCATGTTGAACAACGAAATCCTCCGCGAGTTCTTGCTGGAGACACACGAGAACCTGGCCCTGCTCGATTCCGATCTCATTACCTTGGAGAAGAATCCCACCGAGAAGAATACGCTCGCCCAGGTGTTTCGCACGCTGCACAGCGTGAAGGGAACGGCAGGCTTCATGGGGCTGGTGAAGCTTGAGTCGGTCGCCCACTCCGCCGAAAGCTTGCTCAGCAAGTTGCGAGCCGGCGAGATGCGTTTCAATCCGACGATTGCCACGGCCATGCTGCAGGTGGTCGACGCCATTCGGGAAATGCTGGCAAGCATTGAAGCTTCGGGCGAGGAAGGAACCGGCGACTACTCGGCGTTGACTGCGGAAGTGGATCGCTTGCGCGAGGCGGGAGAAAACGAAGCTCCAACCGTCCCGTCGCCGGCGCCAGCTCAAGTCGTCGAGCAGCGCGTTGCGGAACAACCCGTTGTGGAACATCCCGCAGGCGCGGCGCCAATCGCCCCGCAGCCATCCGTCGTGCCAGTCATGGCCCCGCCGCCGCCGCCCGTCGCCGCGCACTCACCGGCGGAGACCATCGTCATTCCACCCCCTGAGACCGCCACGGAAACCAAAGCGGCCAACGTGGCCGATTCCAACATTCGCGTTGACGTGGGACTGCTCGATAAGTTGATGACGCTCGTCGGCGAGCTTGTGTTGGCTCGCAATCAGATTCTCCAGTACAGCGCTTCGCACGAGGATGATGCGTTTCTCGGCGCGGTGCAACGGCTCAACCTGCTGACGACCGAGTTGCAGGCCAGCGTAATGAAAACGCGAATGCAGCCGATCGGCAATGTGCTCAACAAGTTTCCGCGGATAGTTCGCGATCTGGCATTGGCGTGCGGGAAGAAGGTTCGCTTCGAGATGGACGGGCAGGATACCGAGCTCGATAAGACGCTGATTGAAGCGATTCGCGATCCGCTCACCCATATCGTCCGCAACGCGATCGATCACGGGATCGAGCCGCCTGAGACGCGCAAATCGCGGGGCAAACCGGAGGAGGGAAGGTTGCGGATGGTCGCCTACCACGAAGGAGGCAAGGTGATCATTGAGATTTCCGATGACGGCGGCGGGATCGATGAAGCTCGCGTGCGCGATAAGGCCCTCAGCGCTAAGCTCGTGTCGCCGGAGGTTGCGGCCGGTATGTCGCGGCAGGAACTTCTGCGGCTGATTTTCCTGCCGGGGTTTTCGACCGCGGATCGCGTGACTCAGTTCTCCGGCCGGGGCGTGGGAATGGATGTCGTGCGTACCAACATTGAGAGGATCGGGGGCGCGGTTGATATCGAAAGTCCGCCGGGACAAGGTACAACCATCCGCACGAAAATTCCGCTCACGCTCGCGATCATCCCGGCGCTCATCATCGTGAGCGGCGGCCAGCGATATGCGATTCCGCAAGTGAGCCTGCTGGAGTTAGTGCGTCTCGATCCCCAGCAGGCGTTGCGGGGCATCGAGCGGATACAGGGCGCGCCGGTGTATCGGCTTCGCGGCACGCTGCTGCCGATGGTGTTCTTGGATGAGCAATTGCAACTAGCCGTGACGCGCGGCGCTACCGACGACTTGAACATCATTGTGCTGCAGGCTGACGATCGCCCTTTTGGCCTGATCGTCGATGCGATTCGCGATACCGAGGAGATTGTCGTGAAACCGCTGCAACAGCAACTCAAGGGGATCTCCGTCTTCGCCGGCGCGGCGATCATGGGCGATGGCCGCGTGGCATTGGTGCTCGACGTGCTGGGGCTTGCCCAACGCGCCAGCGTGATCCCCGGTCTCAAGAGCCGCGCCGTTGGCGAACGTGAACGCCCGGCAGCGCCGGCGGAGAGCGCGGGGCAAACGCTGCTCCTGTTCGCGCCCAGTGCCGGCGGGCAAATGGCGATGCCGCTATCGCTGGTGGCCCGGTTGGAAGAGTTTCCTCGCAGTTCGCTCGAAAATCTCGGCGCGCGCCAGGTGGTTCAGTATCGCGGAGAGATCCTGCCGCTGGTCGATGTGTCGCGCGAGCTAGCGTCTCTCGGAGGACACGCCTGCGCGACAAAGCGGCACGAAGACGATGCGTCCGACACCGTTTCCGTGGTGGTATACGCCGCCGGCGAACAGCGAGCCGGCCTGATTGTCGACCGGATTCTCGATATCGTTCACGACCAGGTCGCCACCCGCGCGCGGGCGAATCGCCCCGGCGTACTGTTCACGGCGATTGTTCAGGAGAAGGTCACCGAGTTCATCGACGTTGCCGCTCTGGTGCGCGCAGCCACGACCGACCTCCTGCAGGCGACCACGTAAACCATGACCGACAGCCATCAGTACTGTACGTTTTACCTGGGCGACCAATGCTTTGGGCTCGATGTGTTGCGCGTGCAGGAGATCGTCCGTTATCAACCACTCACGCTAGTGCCGCTCGCTCATCCTATGATCCGCGGCCTGATTAACCTCCGCGGGCAGATCGTCACGGCGATCGATCTCCGCGAGCGGCTCGGTTTACCGCCCCGGCTGGAGGAACTCGAGCCGGTGAACGTTGTGGTGCAGACTGATGAAGGCGCAGTGAGCCTGCTGGTCGACGAAATCGGCGACGTCCTGGAGGTGACCGAGGAACAATTCGAACGCCCGCCAGAAACGTTGCAAGGAACGGCCCGTGATCTGATTCAGGGCGTTTACAAGCTGGCCGACCGCCTGCTGGTGATCCTCGAACCAGAACAAGTTCTATCGCTCCCCACCGCAAGAACCTAACAAAATTGTCTGTTTTGACCTGAGAGACATCCATGAAATCCACCAAACGCACAACTAAAGCCAATCCCGCCGCCAAGCCCGTGGCGAAGTCTGTTGCGAAGCCTGCTGCCAAGGCATTCGCAAAACCCGCTGCCAATCAATGGCTGAAAATGGCCGCCGCTGCGATCGATCGAGTGCAGGCGAACATCTTCGTAGCCAATCTCGATTTTGAGATCGTCTGTATCAACGAACTCGCGCAGCAGACATTGGGCACCATCGCCGGTGAGATCCACCGGCTTTTCGGGATAGATGTCGCCGACATTCTAGGCTCGTCGATTCACATGTTTCACAAAGATGCGGCCTACGTTGAGAAAATACTCACAAATCCGCAATCGCTGCCGCACGAGGCCGAGTTTAACTTTGGTGCGGTCACGCTGCAGACCCGGATCAACAGTGTGCTCGCAACCAATGGCCAGGTGCAGGGGTACGTTGTCGTCTGGGACGATATCAGTGAACGACAGCGGCTGGAACTCGATTACGCGGGTCAGATCGCGGCCATCCAGCGCTCGCAAGCCGTGATTGAGTTCGAATTGGACGGCACGATCATTCGCGCCAACGACATCTTCCTCAAGACGACGGGTTACACGGCAGAGGAAGTTCAAGGGCAACACCACAGCATGTTTGTCGACGAGACGCTCCGGACCAGTGCCGCGTGTCGCGACATGTGGCCGCGACTGAACCGCGGGGAATTCATTACCGGTGAATTTCGCCGGATCGGCAAAGACGGCCGCGAGATCTACCTGCAAGGCGTCTACAGTCCCATCGTCGACAAGCATGGCAAGCCCTTTAAGGTAGTGAAGTATGCGACCGACGTCACCGAAGCCAAGCTTTGCCACGCTGATTACCAGGGGCAGGTCGCGGCGTTTGGCCGCGTGCAGGCGGTGATTGAGTTTGGGCTCGACGGCGTGATTGTCAGCGCTAACGACAACTTCCTGCAAGCGACGGGCTACGGACTCGACGAGGTGCAGGGGCGGCATCACAGCATGTTTGTCGACCCGGCCTACGCCGCCAGCGCCAAATACCGGCAGTTCTGGATCGACCTTGCCGCGGGACGCCAGCAGTCGGGCCGTTTTCGTCGGCTGGGAAAGGGTGGGCAAGAAGTATGGATTCAGGGCTCGTACTTTCCGATTCTCGATGACTCCGGACGGCCGATCAAAATTGTCAAACTCGCGACGGATATTACGCAGTTAAAGCAGGTGGAAGCGGCGCTCGAAAACACGGTGCAAACGCTGGCGAGCGCGGCTCAGGAGTTGACATCCGTGAGCCAGCAGATGGCGTCGAACTCGGAGGAGACGTCGTCCCAAGCGAGCGTCGTTTCCGCGGCGGCCGAGCAGGTGAGCCGAAACGTGAGCACCGTCGCCAGCGCGGCGGAAGAGATGGGGGCGAGCATCAAGGAGATTTCGAAAAACGCCCACGAGGCGGCCCGCGTCGCCACGACCGCCGTGAAAGTGGCCGATAAGACCAACGTCACGGTTTCCAAACTGGGTGAAAGCAGCGCGGAGATCGGCAATGTGATCAAGGTAATTACTTCGATCGCCCAGCAAACGAATCTGCTCGCTCTCAACGCCACGATCGAGGCGGCCCGGGCCGGCGAGGCGGGGAAGGGATTCGCCGTTGTCGCCAACGAGGTGAAGGAACTCGCCAAGCAGACAGCGAAAGCCACCGAGGACATCGGCCGCAAAATCGAAGCGATTCAAACGGATACCAAGGGGGCGGTGGAAGCGATTGCGCAAATCGGCGCGATCATCGGCCAAATCAACGACATTCAGAGCACCATCGCCAGCGCCGTGGAAGAGCAGACCGCCACGACCGCCGAGATTTCACGCAATGTCGGCGAGGCCGCCCTCGGCAGCCGCGAGATCGCTCAGAATGTCATGGGCGTGGCCCAGGCCGCCCAGAGCACGACCGAGGGCGCCGCAAACACGAAGGCCGCCGCCGAAGAATTGGCCCGCATGGCCGTAGAATTGCAGCAACTGGTGACCAGGCTCGAGGGATAACTAGTTTAAGATGATGTGGATGATTCACGGCGCGCCCAGGGGAGAACTTTCACAATGCAGGCCTTAGTGATCGACGACTCCCGTGCGGTACGATTACTCGTAGGCAATTTTCTGCGCGAGCAGGGATTTGAGGTCGTGGTTGCCGGCCACGGCCAGGAAGGGCTGGATCGGCTGGAGGAGAATCCCGGGATTCGGCTCGTGCTCGTCGACTGGAACATGCCGGTGATGGATGGCCTGGAGTTCATTCAAGCCGTGCGGAAAGTGCGCGCGTGGGACGAAGTGCAGCTCGTCATGGTCACCACCGAAACCGAAAGCGAGCAAGTGCAGCGCGCAATCACGGCGGGAGCGAATGAGTACGTCATGAAACCGTTCACCGCTGAGGTGCTCGTCGCTAAACTCTCCCTGCTGGGAGCCTTTGAGGCCTAGAGTCATGGAAAAGATTCACGTGCTCGTGGTCGACGATTCGCTCGTCGTGCGGCGAGTGGTCACGGAAGAACTCGAATCGCAGGCCGATATCGAGGTCGTCGGCTCCGCATCCACGGGGCGGATCGCGCTGGAACGGATGACGCAACTCAATCCCGATCTGGTCATCCTCGATATCGAAATGCCTGATATGGATGGCCTGACAGCGCTGACCCACCTCCGCCAGAGCCATCCCAAGACGCCCGTCATAATGTTCAGTTCACTCACCGCACTCGGCGCGGCGGCCACATTGGAAGCGCTCTCACGCGGGGCCTCCGACTTCTTCGCCAAGCCCAGCGGACCAGGCGGATTGGAAGCGTCGCGGCGGGTCATCCAGGCTGAATTGATTCCGGCGATTCGCGCGTTGTGCGCGCGTAAGCCGGCGCCGCCCGCGGTCCACGAGAAAACGCCCGCGACGCCCACTCCTCCCCGCCCTCCGGCGGCAACGGCGCGGATAGATATCCTCGCGATTGGCGCTTCAACCGGCGGTCCGAATGCCTTGGCCGAGATATTCATGCTGCTGCCGCCGGGATTGCCGGCGCCGATCGTCGTCGTGCAGCACATGCCACCTATGTTCACCCAAATGCTGGCGGAGCGGCTCACAAAGAACTCGCAGGTTCCCACCGTCGAGGCGAAATCCGGGAGCGCGTTGGAGCCAGGCCAGGCGTGGGTCGCGCCGGGAGATCATCACCTCGTGCTCGTTCGCGACGGTACGAGGATTCGCACCCAGCTCAATCAGGAACTGCAAGAGCACGCCTGCCGCCCCGCCGTCGATCCGCTCTTCCGCTCCGTCGCCAGCATCTACGGCCCCAACTCCCTCGCGGTCGTGCTCACAGGCATGGGGCAGGACGGCCTCCGCGGCTGCGAGGCGATTCGCGCCGCAGGTGGCCAGATCCTCGTGCAGGATGAAGCCACCAGTGTCGTCTGGGGCATGCCGGGCTCTGTCGCCCGCGCAGGTTTGGCCGATCGCGTGCTGCCGCTGCCGATGCTGGCCGGAGAGATTGTTCGCCGCATACGAGGCCATCGTGGCTGAGCCGACCATTTCCGCTGACGACTTCGCCTTTATCGCCCGCCTGGTGCGGCAGCGATGTGCGCTTGTGCTCGAGCCAGGCAAGGAGTATCTGGTCAAGTCGCGGCTCTTCCCGCTCGCTCAGCGGCATGGGCTTTCCGGCATCGGGCCAC
This sequence comes from Planctomycetota bacterium, assembly GCA_963205385.1. Taxonomy (GTDB): domain Bacteria; phylum Planctomycetota; class Planctomycetia; order Pirellulales; family Pirellulaceae; genus JAEZGD01. Next base: position 11,503 of record CAUJKE010000392.1, read on the forward strand.
TCGTCGATCGCCTTCGCGCGTCCGACAACGGCCTGACGACCGAAGTCGTCGAAGCGATGGTCACGACCGAAACATCGTTCTTTCGCGATATTCATCCGTTTGAGACGTTGAAAAAAACCGTGCTGCCGCAGTTGATTGAGGCCCGCCGGGCCGGGCGGCAACTCAACTTCTGGTTTGCCGCCAGCTCCAGCGGGCAAGAGCCTTACTCGGTCGCACTGATGCTGAAAGAATGGTTTCCGGAGTTGAACGACTGGCGGCTGAACCTCTGGGCAACCGACATCTCGCACGAAATGCTCCACCGCTCCCGCGCCGCGCGATACACCCAAGTGGAAGTGAATCGCGGGCTGCCGACGACGCTGTTGCTGAAGTGGTTTCGGCAGGATGGCGCACACTGGCAACTCGACGACCGCATCCGCAGCATGGTGACCTTCTCCCCCCTCAACCTCGCCCAACCGTGGCCCGCCATGCCTGCGTGGGATCTCGTGTTCTTGCGCAATGTGATGATCTACTTTGATAACGATGTGAAGAAGGCAATCCTCGGCCGCGCCGGCCGCGTGCTCAACAAGGACGGCTATCTGCTCCTCGGCGGCGCGGAAACCACGCTGAGCCTCGATGATTCGTACCGTCGCATTGAAGCGCTAAAGTCAGGCTTCTATCAATTAAAGCCGTAGAGGTTCCCGCATGAGCGAATCAGACCTTCACTCCATCCCGCCAGAAGTGAGCGAGGCATTTCAATCGGCTGCAATCACGGCGCTGCAGGAACTGACGCAAATCGAGGCGTTCCCCGACCTGTCAGCGGCGGAACGCCTGCCGCCTGGAGAAGTGGTGCTAGCCGCCATCGGACTACTTCGCCCCATCCCCGGCACAATGACGTTGGTCCTGACGGCGAACACCGCCGCGCAGTTGGCCGCCCGCTACCTCCCGGAAGGGACGCAGCTCTCCGGCGAAATGATCGACGACGTCGCCGGTGAGTTCGCCAATGTGATCGCAGGCCAGGCCAAGACGATCCTCAAAGGGACTCGGTACCATTTCACCATGTCTGTACCTGCGGTGACGCGGCAGGCGAGTCACGCTCCGTCGCCCATTGTCGCAGACGCCGGACTCGCTGCTTCGCTGATTTCTGAATTAGGCCGTGTACTGTTGCTAGTCGACTTGCCCCCCTGCCCAAACGCCTGACGCCTGCTCGTCGAGTTCGTGAGCAGCGGCAGAACGTTCGCCGCATCATTTTGTTAAGGCGGTTTCGCCAAGAACAAAAACAATTTCAACCGATGCAGTAATGGTAATTTGTCCCGGCGCGTGCCACTGGCTTGCCAGTGCTGAATCGTGAGTAGCCGTGCTACTTTGTTGATTGCCGAGCGGCAACAGGCTTCCCCGGCCATACAAATCGAACGTGACATCTTGAGCAACCTCAGCCAGCAAGCGTCAACCCGTATGCAGCACTCAGCGGCGCGACCGGCGAAGGCACCCGCCGCTGAAGTTCACCCTTCGACTCGTGAATCTGGGACGCCGCACTCGCGGTGAACGATGATGCTGAAAGCGGTGTGAACTCGCGCTCCCCTCCCGCACTGGCAAGCCAAGTGCCGCCCTCGACTGCCACCCCGCCGTTCCACAACTCCCCCACAGCATACCATCTCGCCGGAACGTCGTCAAGACATATTTACCATTTCTCGACCAATTACTACCGACGTCAACCAGCCAGCGTCGCGCATCCAGGGTTAAGTTCACGTCGTCCGCAACCGAAAAACCACCCCTCTGAGGACAATTATTAGCCGTCTTGCGCACACGCAAATCCGCGCAAATCACGTATAGCAAACCCTTTACGGATTTCATGCCCCGGCCGGACTGCCGCGCCCATTAGCGACCAGCCCCCATTAGTGTACCACCGAATAATGGTAGCCTATTCAATGGGGTACGTAGGCGGTGATGGCGACGTGCGCTACTGGCTTGCGGGGATAAACGCGGTGCGACGTGAAGATACGTGCACGATGCTGGTCCGCCATCGTCGCGTCGCAAAGCGGGCGCACGCTAGAACCGGCGAAGCCTCTCTCCCGATAACGTAAGGTGGGCAATCGCGTTAATGAAGCTGACTATATGGTCGTAGGCGTGCGATGTCACAAGTGGTTGCTGATTACCGCCGCGTGACTTGATCAATAACGATGAGGCCCGCGATCAAGAGGGGCACGAAAATAACCAGAAAGACCGGCAGTCGCAGGCCCACCAGTTCAGGAAGCATTAACTTGCCCCGGTCGCCGACCTTCATCAGCGTCTTGTCAAGCCATCCCGATGCCTCTGCGAATAGGTAGGAACCGATCATCAAGCCAGCGATGCCCGCAATCGCGTCCCAATTGCCTTGTCCTAGCGCTGCTGCGCCGGTGCCGGGACAGTATCCAAGCAGTCCGAAGCCGACGCCGAAAATCAGGCCGCCGACGATGTTGCCGGCGTAGCGAGTGGGTTTCACATGCAGCTTCACGAGTCCCAGCGCGTGCATCGCAAAAACGCCCACAGCGCCCACGGTGATTGCCGTGAGCATCACCTTAACGACGGTGAAGTCTTCCAGTAACAGCACTCCGACGAGGACATGATATTTGGCAACGCCTCCCTTTTGAAGGAGAAAGCCGAAGATGATGCCGAACAGCAGTCCCAATGCGAGCTGTACAGGCGGGGTCGGTTTCGTATCGGTCGTGATGTGGCTGTTTGTCGTCATTGGAAATCAGGTCTGTTGCCGTTGCTCAATAGGGGCCGTCATCCTACTTGAACGGAATGTAGGCATAGCCGTCCATCTGCAGGTTAATGTTTACCGTCGCGGCGGAGACCGCCACTTTCACCGGGGATGCGACATCCGTCGTGGCAAAGCCGTGGTGGGCCAATGCCTGACCGCAAACATAAATCTCCACGCCGGCTTTCTTCAGTTGCTCCAGGAGCTCAAGGTTTGGATTCTTGGTCTTTCCCAAGTCGGTCTCATAAGAACCAGCTTGCCTGGCATATCCCGCGTGGGTCAATGCGGCTTTCGTGGCCGGACCGTGGAGGATGATGGCCATCTTGAAACCATTGTCGGTTCCGGCGCCAGCTTCAGTGTACTGGTTGAGAATCAGCGCGGCTCGGTCGAGACCAAGGATCACGCTTCCCTCCTTTTTGTCCGCGGTAATATCGAGAATCACTTTGGCATTTTTCTGCGGTTGGTGGGCAGCGTCAGGCATGACGACGGTTCCACCATGTTCCTTGACGACGGGATGCTTGTATTGACGTTCTCCGCTGGGGTCGGCCAAAGAATTGCCTGCGAGTAATACGCATAGAGCGATCGATGCGAAAGACAGTTTCATGTTCGCGTCTCCTGAACCTATAACCGGAACATCAGCATCGCCGTGGCGATACCTCCCACAAAGAAACAGATCAGCGCTATCCACGAGCCGACCGATAATTGCAGCGCGCCGCTAATGCCATGACCGCTGGTGCAGCCGCCGGCAAGTCGAGCGCCAAAGGCCATGAGAATGCCGCCTGCCAAGGCCACGCCGATTCGCAATGCGTAACTACCTTCGCCAAACCGTGCTTCCCACATCGCCGGCAGCCACTCGCCAGTCAGTTCGCCGCCGTGCCACGCGGCCAGAAATGCGCCTCCGATTGCACCAAAGACCAGCATCACTTCCCAGTCAATGACGGGCTTGTTGTCCTGGTAATACTTGAGCGCTTGGGTATGTCGTGGTGCGACTCCCTTCCCAATCAGACCGGCCACACGCGCGTAAGCCGTCGAAGCGCCGAGCGGCTTGTTGGAGAAGTAGAGGGTCAACATGGTCAGCACCCCGATCAACGCGCCAACAAGGTAAGGCGACCAGGCAGGCCCGGAGTACTGTAGCGGGTCAGCGCCCGCTTCTTGCGCCGCGCTAATCGCGGGAGACACGAGCACGACCAGAATAGGAATGATCATAGACGAACGCATCGTGACTGCCTTTGGCCTTACTTTTCTACCGGATATTTGGCGTTCTTCCAGGCTTGCCAACTGCCGGGAACGTTGTGAACGTGAAACCCATATTGCCGCAAAATGCTGGATCCTAAGCTAGCGCGATAGCCGCTATTGCAATAGACGGCGACGGGCCGATCCTTCTTCAGCTCCTCGCGCCGCTCTTCCAATTCCGGCAAGAATATGTGAGTCGCGCTGGGGATGTGCCCTTCTTCCCATTCCTCGGGTGAGCGAACATCGACGATTTGTAGTTCGTCCCGACGTTCCTTCAATTCATGAACCGTGATTTGCTTCACTCCCACCAGCGGCAAGCTCGCGTTGTCCCAGGCCGTCATGCCGCCGACAAGATAGCCGGCAAATTTCGTATACCCCGTGCGGAGAAAGAGCCGAACGAGTTCTTCTACTTGCCCGTCGCTTTCCGAAACCAACAGAATCGAGTCTTCAGGATCCAGCATCCACCCGGCCCAAATCGACAATTCGGGCGATCCTCCGATGTTAAGCGCCCCCTCGATGTGCCCACCGCCGAACGCAAGCATGCTTCGCGTATCGACGAGCACCGTTTTGGACTGCTTCGCTGCGGTCTGGAAAGCTTGAGGAGGGAGCCCCGGTACAAACGGCAAATGCCCCAAGACCTCCGGGCCTTTCGCATTAAGTTTCTTCATCCGCTTGTAGTAGGCAGGCTCCGGCGGAGCAGTCGAGAGCGCAAATTCCTTGAATTCAGACTTGCTGGAATACTGCAGAAACGGATTGAATTGTCGCTCGTAGCCAATGGTGCTTGTCAGGCGGGCGCCAATCGACGCCCCGCAGGGCGAACCGTGACCATGACTGGGATGGATGATCACGTCGTCGGCCAGTTGCAGGTAATACTTGGAAAGCGTGTCATAAAGCTCCTCCGCCAACTTTTCTGCCTGATCGCTTCCCATCAGGTCCGGCCGGCCGGCCGAATTGACGAACAAAGAGTCTCCCGTGAAGACGCCCCACGGTTTGGGTGCTCGCTTCTTCTCGGCCACTTCATACGAGATATGCTCAGGCGTATGCCCCGGCGTGTGCCGCGCTGTCAGGATTAGTTCGCCGAACTCGTAGGCGTCCCCATCCCTGACCGGCTCATGATCGAAGCCGTACTGAGCCTGTCCCTCGGTGCTGACGTACGCCTTAGCCGTCTGGCAGCGATTGGCGAGTTCCCGCGCCCCGCTGACTAAATCTGCATGAATGTGGGTCTCGAACACGTGCGTGATGGCGACCTTTCGCTTCCGCGCCAATTCGATATAGACCTCCACGTCAGCCCGAGGATCAATCACGGCGGCCGTTCCCGTCTCGTCGTCCCCCAGGAGATACGACAGTTCGGCGATGCCCTCAGTCTGAACCGTTTCTAAAATCATGGACACGGAATAACTCCTTACAAACGAAATTAGCGATGTGCGTTTGCCCGCTGTCGTGCGCCGGCTGAAACTATGGAAGTTCCGCGGCGCGTTGAATCGAGAAACATGGCGACGGCACCCCCCACGACGAGCAAAGCGACCCACAGCCACGGCGACGTACCGGTGACCTCAGGCAGGGTAACCTTGCCCCAATCGCCCAGACTTTGAGTAAGAGGTGCAATCTGCTCATAAAGTGCAACGTACAGGGCCGCGCCGGCGAACATCCCCAGCACGCCGATCATCGCATCCCGACGCCCCTCTCCGCAGGCGGCCACGCTGGTGCCTGGACAATATCCGAGGACCGCCATGCCAATGCCGAAGCACACTGCCCCGAACAGCACGCCTGCCAATTGCGCCGGCCGAATGTGGAGCGAAGCCATGTCCGCCATGACCAGCGCATGGACGCCGACCGAGCCCACGACCACGGCGGTCCCCATTATCTTCACGACCGTCCAATCTCTGAACAGGAACTGGCCGACGATCACTTCAAACTTCGCGACTTGACCTTTTTGGAGCAAGAAACCGAAGAGGATTCCTGTCACGAGTCCAAGTACGAGCTTTTCTGGCGAGTCAAACATGGGGGGCTCCTTCTTTGCCGTACATCGTCCAGGCCGTCGCGGTGGCAATGCCGAACACCACGAGAATAAACACCCAACTGGAAACTGCAAGCTGCAGCGTTCCGCTGATGCCATGCCCGCTCGTGCAGCCCTGAGCGACCCTGGCCCCAAACATCATCAAGGCCCCTGCGGCGAAAGCGAACACCAATCGGACCACCACGCTGTCGCCAAAGCGTGCCTGCCACATGGGCGGAACTACCGGCGCTCCCCGGTCTCCGGACAATGTTGAACTAATAATCGCTCCGATGAATACGCCCACGACAAGCATCCACTCCCAACCAATCTTGGGTGGCTTGCCTTCCGCTTCCTTCGTGGCGAAGTAATCGTTTGTCTGTTCGACTTGAGGCACGACCGCTTGCTCGGCGAGGGCGGCGCTGTGTTCAAAGGCCGTGGTGATGCCGAGCGGATGATCTGCGGTTGCAAAGGCGAACCAACTCAACAGGCCAATTCCGGCTCCAGCAATGTACGGAGACCAAGATTTCATGCTGAATGGATGGGTCATTTCAAACCCCCTGTGCTTTCGGAGCGATCCATCGGCTTGCGTTTGTCTCAACGACTTCTCAGCCGCCGCCTGCGCTGCAGACGCCGCCGCATCTGAAGGATCCCGTCGAAGTTCTGCGACGTCCCCGCGCCTCGCTTTCAACGCATCGCGCTCGCAATCGATTTATAGGAGGTGTGAATCCCCATCCGCCGAAAGTCAAGCAGCGGGGGACACCGTCCTTGCAAGGCGCGCTGGAGCACGAAGCCCGCTACGACGGTTGGAAAAGGAAATCAAGCAAGTTCCATGCCGCCCAATCGGAATCGATGCGGTTTGACGTTTGCGCTGTCTACCGGAGAGACCCTTGATTGCCGAGTCACTTCGAGCTGTCGCCGTGTCACACCGGCCCAATCA
>CAUJKE010000393.1 GCA_963205385.1 Planctomycetota bacterium
GAGCGCGGCAGACTCGCGCGGATGACCCCGCGCGAGTTTTTCGCCGCGGCCGACATCACGCATTGCGAGTCCGAGCCCGCGCAGGCCGTGGCCGCGCGGCAGCGATTGCTTGAGATACTCAGCAAGCCAACTACGTTCGGCGAGTCTACGCAGCGCGTCGTAACCGAGCTGCTGCACGCATTCAGCGCGCGGCTCGTGGCCGAGTTTTTTGACAATCTGGCAGTTCCCGGCGAGCAGGTCGAAGGGATGCGCCAGCGCGACGTTTTGACCGCGTATATCGAGGGGATCGACGAGTTGCGCCGCGCGCAGTTCGCCGAAGATGCGGCCGACGCCGCGAGCGCGGTCAACGACGATTGGGACCGGCGGCTTGGCTATGTCCGGTAGTGCTAGGTGACGCATGATGCGCCGCACCACCAGGCGACCGAGCGACCCGACGCCGGCGCAGATTCGCGCCGCTTGTCGGCAGATTCAACGGACGTGGGATGCGACCATACGAGAGCGGCGGCAGGTTGTGCCGCATCAGCCGGCGCAGACGGCGGTAGTCTCGGTGCGGGGACTTGGCGACGGAGCGCCGAGCCGCGCCGAGTAGAGCCGACTGTGGACGCCGGTTGATTTTTCGGCAGGGGTCAGGGGGGCGGTGCGTGACGACCACCAGACGACCAGACGACCACCTGCGGCTGATCGTCCCCGGCTGATCGACCCGCGAATCGCTCTACCGTTTTGCGATCCGTCGTCACCCTGCCGTGCGCCTACGTTTCTCTCCGGCTTTCTGCCGATTCGCTCTACCGTTTTCATACCGTTTTGCGCGTCGCTCGCTCCCGCGAATACCGCTAAAACATTGAAGAAAGTGCAAACAAGTGCAAGGGATTGCAAACGCAGTATTTGACGCTAAAATGCAAGTATTCCAAGGAAAAACGCCGAATTCCTTAGTAAGTCTTAATTGCCTCATAATCCCTTGGTTGCAGGTTCGAGTCCTGCCGGTCCTATTCTTGATCGCGGTGGCAAACGGTGGACTGGTTCTTGCGCGTTCTTGCACGGGAAACCTACTGGGAAGTTGGCGAACTCGATGTTTGAGTTGCGGGGCTTGTTCTGAACAGGGGCGAGATCACAGCGAGCAAGCCCAAGACAACGCGAACAAATGGTTTCATGATGGATTCCCGCGGACGCGAAGTGGTGATGTCTGTTGGGCTGACAGGTCTACTGCGTCGTCGCATCAATTGCGGTTTCGCCCTTTGAGCCCGAGGTCGTTCTCGCGAACATCGCGGAGCTTCGCGGCAAGTTGCGCCTTATACGCTTCGACCGTCGCCGCGAACTCAGGCTTGCTGGCGAGGTTCGTCACTTGCCGCGGATCTTTCGAAACGTCGAACAGTTCGATTCCTTGGCCAGCGTCTTCGCCGTATTGTAAGTACGCCCACTTGTCGTCGCGCAAGAGAAATCCTTTGCTGGACGGAGCCACGCAAAACGCGGCATCACGCACAGCGTGTTTGGGATCGTCGAAGACGCGGGAAAAATCGCGGCCTTGCAGCCGACTCTGAACCTCCAGACCACACAAGCTGGCGATCGTTGGATAGAGATCGATCAGCTCGACCAGCGAATCGCATACGGCCGGTTGCTTGCCGGGGACGCGGATGATCAACGGCACCATGGCTGATTCATCGCGCAGGCTGACCTTGGCCCAGAAATCGTGCTCGCCCAGATGATAGCCGTGATCGCTGGTGAAGATGACGATCGTATTGTCGGCTTGTCCCGACTTTTCTAGCGCGTCGAGCACCTTACCGACCTGCGCATCCATGTAAGAAACGGCCGCGTAATAACCACCCACGGCCTTTTTCTGGCGGCGAACATCCATCTTCATGTTCACACTGGTCTTGTAGTTGATGCCGGCCTTGGGAATATCGTCCCAGTCACCGGGGATCTTGGTCGGTAGTGGCAGCTTGTCAAAGGGCAGGAAGGGCTCGAAGTATTTTCGGGGCGCGACGAAGGGTACATGCGGCCGGACGAATCCCACCGCGAGAAAGAAGGACCCTTGGGCGTGTTGCTCGATCAGGGCAACGGCCTTCGCCGCCGTCTTGCCATCGGAATGAACCAGGTCATCGCCGTCCGCCTCGACCACGACAAACGTGTTACCTCCGACGACAGGCTTCGTGCCGTTGGGATTTCCTTCAAGAGTTTCACCCGTACCGGGGGCTTTCCATTCAGGACCGGGACTGTTGAACTTTTCGGTCCATGAGGCAGGGTCGTCAGCGCCGTCACCCCCCTCTTCGATACCGCCCGGCACGCCCATGTGATAGATCTTGCTGACGCGCGCTGTGTAATAACCGGCATTCTTGAAGTGCTGCGGCCAGGTAGCACGGTCACCGATGGCGGGTCGCGGGCTTGTGTATCCGAACACACCGGTGGCGTGCGGGTAGTAGCCGGAAAGCATCGACGCCCGCGACGGCCCACAGTAGGTGGCATTGCAAAACGCTCGTGTGAAACGAGTTCCGCTCCTAGCGAGGCGGTCGATGTGCGGCGTCTGGCAAATCGAATTGCCGTAGCAAGACAAAGCCGTCGCCGTCAGGTCATCCGACATGACGAGCAAGACGTTCATCCGCTTGACATCCGCTGCGGACAATAGCGACGCCCACCCGAGGAACAAGAGGCAGCCGATCGAGATTGCGGCGCAGATCGACTTCTTCATGTGGGTAGCCCAGCTAAATTTGAAACAATCCAAATCTCAACGATTTGCGGCAGCCTGAATGGCCTCAGCGACAGTCTTGTTCCCCATCGGTTGGTAGGCATCCCACGGGCCGTCTGCGCTCCCGGCGGGCCAGGTGGCGGAGTCGGCGTAGAGATCGTCGGTGTCTTTGTATAGCTGCTTCAAGCGCGCCAGCTCCGCTTTTAGCTCAGTGAATTTGGCGACAACGGCCGGCTGCTGCGCATCCGTCGGAGAGTGCAATAGATTGCGTTGCTCGTTGGGGTCAGCGGTCAGGTCGAACAGTTCATACGCATCCTGCTTCCAGTAATGAATCAGCTTGTGCGTAGCCGTGCTCACACCGAGATGGGCGGCGGTGTTGTGGTGGCCGGGGTCGTGATAGTAGCGATAGTAAATCGAAGTGCGCCAATCTGCCGGCGACTCACCCCGCAGCAGTGGAACGATGGAGCGGCCTTGCATGAACTCCGGCACGGGAAGGCCTGCGAGATCCAGGAACGTCGGGGCCAGGTCAATATTCGCCACGAACTGCGCCGGCAGGCTCCCTTTTTTGACGCCGGGCCCACGCACGATCAGGGGCACGCGCAAACCGGGCTCATACATGAACCGCTTGTCATACAGCCCCAGGTCACCCAGGTACCAGCCGTTGTCGGCGGAATAGATGACGATCGTGTTTTCCGCCAGGCCGTCCTCGTCAAGATAATCGAGCACCTTGCCCACGCCGTCGTCCACACCCTGCACGCAAGCTAGATAGTCGCGCATGTATTTCTGATATTTCCACTGCACGAGTTCCTTGCCGGTGAGGATCTTCCCATCCACTTCCAGTTCCATCGGGCTCGTGTTCAACCACTTTTGCAGCGCGGGGCCTTTGAGATCGGCAGGGGGAGTGAGTTTTAAATCGCGGCGAGTCAGATCGCGGGCGACAGTTTGCCGGTTCTGAGGTAAGGCGGTGGGGCGCGTCTTGTAATCGTCAAAGAGCGTCTCGGGTTCGGGGATGATCCTGTCCTTGAACATCTCGATATGCCGCTTGGCAGGTTCCCACGCGCGATGCGGAGCTTTTTGGTGCAGCATTAAGAAGAAGGGCTTGTCCTTCGGCCGCGTCTTCAGCCATTCGATACCCAGGTCCGTCGTGATGTCCGTGCAGTGCCCTTCGATGGTGAGTTTCTTCTTTCCCGGCAGCACGAATTGCGGATTCCAGTACGCCCCCTGGCCGGGCAGCACGATCCAGCGGTCAAACCCGGTAGGATCGCTCCCCAGGTGCCACTTGCCGATCACGCCGGTGTGGTAGCCGCCAGCTTGCAGATGCTTCGCCACATGGTCGCGACTGCCATCGAAACGATTGAAGACGGGGACGCCGTTGAGATGCGAATACTGCCCGGTGAGCAGCGTCGCACGACTGGGCGTGCAAATGGAGTTGGTAACGAAGCTATTGGTAAAGCGAGCGCCCTCCTTGGCAAGCCGATCCAGGTGGGGCGTCTGATTCACCTTTGAGTCATATGCAGAGATCGCGTGCTGCGCGTGATCGTCGGAGAAGATGAACAGAATGTTGGGCCTGTCCGAGGCAGCCTGAACTTGCCCACACAGCAGGCCCAAGAATGCGAAGTAAGCGATCGTCGATCTCACAGTTGTTCTCCCCAGGCATGAATCGAGAGGAAGGCAATTAGACGGTAGGGTGTTTTCGTGAGATTCATCATAGCAGGAGGGACTGTTCGGCGACAACTATATCTGCCAATGATCAACGCCTCGCATCGCGATAACTTCTTGATTGGCTTCGGCAACTTCAAATCCCGTTTGGCAACCAACAACGGCTGCACCAACACCTGCGGCACCAGGAGTGCGCACGTCGTGGAGCAGACCGCAACGGGCGGCTACCGGCCACGACGACGATCAGATCCAAAAGGCCGTGCGTGCTGCGGATGTGCATGCGGCAGGCCTCGGACCTCGCAGAGGGGCAAATGTGCTACGGTTGGTTCATGTTGGCCAACGCCTGAGCCGCTGTTGGGTGATGCGCTGGCGGCGGAGCGTGCGCGATGCCCAACGCGCGCAACTCAAGACGATGGGCCGTCTGTTCGATGTTGCCAGCATTGTCCTGGGCCGCAGCGATCAGCTTGCTTGCTTGGTTGGCGTCGAGCGTGGCCTCCCAATCGGCAACGCCTGCGGATTGCGCGACGATGCGCGCCGCCGCGCCATTGACGTTTACTTGGACGATCTCGCCGTTGTCGTGCGAGACGCCGCGCACGTGCAACTGGTTCCCGTCGCGCCGCACCGAGGTGATGATCGTGGCCGGCGGAATATCGTCGATGGGGTCGAGCAACTTCGGCCAGGCGACGTCGGTTACCTTCGCGACCAACGATTCATCGCCGGTCAAAGGCGGTTCGCGATGGTAGTCATGGCCGTCCCGCATCAAGTCGGCCGCCTTGGCGCTCACGATCTTGGCGTGTTCACCGGGGCCGTAGTAATCGTGCACAAAGTAGGGAACGCCGTGTTCGACAAACGGATCGACTCGCACGCTGCCGCCCCGATTGAAGACCGGTCGTCGGTCGGAATCGCCGGACCACGTAACATTGCGAAAATGACACTCGGCCTGGCCGGAAAGGTTGTTGTCGGTCATGTGGACGACGGGGTGCCTTTGATTGCCCCCTTCGAAATCGTCGATCCGCAACCCGTCGACGGTAATTCTGCCGTTCTGAGCGCTGGCGTCGTCCATGCCCCGGTTGAATGGCTCGGAACCGGCGCGCGAAAGATGCAGATTGCGGTAGACATGGTTCTCAAACGCTGGACGATACACTCCGTACGTCACGCGATCGATCCGCAGGCCGTCCAGCAACATCGAAGGACTATGCGCCCGAAAGCCGTAATGCGCGCCGCTTATTTTCAAGCCGCGGATGATGTGCGGGTGATGCGTATCGGGGCCGGTCCAGTCGATGCTCTTAATATGCTCCAGCATCTGCTGATCCTTAATGGGCGCATCCGGTTGGCTGTTGCCGTTGGCGGCGACCACCATGCCATAGAACCCTTCGGCCCGCGCTTCGTTATCCTCGAACCGCCAGATGCCAATCGTGCGGACATCAACTTTCTTCGAGCTGCCATCGGGTTGCAGAATTGGCAGTTTCGCATCGAAATAGCGCGAGTGTTGCATGTCGTAACGATAGCCGTATTCGTCGTTCTCGGTGGTGACGTTGTGCGTGATGGTATTACGCCCATTGGCCCACCAAAAGCCCGCCCCTTCGTTGGGATCGAACGGCAACACCTGTTTGGGAAGCGTGCGGCCTTGATAAGCATGAATCGCCAGATTGCGGTCGAGCAGGTTGTAAATCTCTGTGCCGTCTTCCATGAAGTATCCATGGCCGACGCTCTTATAGCCAATGCAATCGCGCACCACGAGGTATTGCGTGCCGTGAATCGTGATCCAGCGATTGTGAGAATCGACGATCGCGACCCCTTGCACGCTGCTGCCGCGCATCGTGTCGCCGACCAAATGAAAGTGAATGGCGTAACGGCCTAGCACGCCTTCCTTGCCGAGATGCGCCAGGCGTGCGTAGCTGATGCCGCCACGGCTGAAGGCGTGATAGACCGTGTGCCCGCGAACACCGCTGGGATCAGCGCTTTCGATAATCACATTGCGCGAGAGGTTCGCGATTTCGGCGCGGAATT
>CAUJKE010000394.1 GCA_963205385.1 Planctomycetota bacterium
CGTCCATGCGATTCTCCTTTGAATCCCAAATCAAGTTTAGCCAGACATCCGAGTCGCCCCCAGTTTAACGCATCCAACCCAAAATCTCCTATTGACGTTTTGCAAAAGCAAAAACCGCCCGCAAAAGCTGACATGCACCCCCACTGTGCGCGAACTCGCCATCGCGGTAGCAATTATCGAGAGAAATGCGTTAGAATGGGAGATCTCCGCCAGAATTTCCTGCCTTTCGCGAAAAAGTACCGAGATGCGCCACGTCTACTCCCACCGTCGAACAGCGACCGCGCACGGCCATCAGCGACTGCGCCGGACGCAGCGCGCGGCGACCTGGATGTTCGTCGCTTGTTCTTGCTTACTGCTGCTCGCGCTTCAACGATCGACTGCGGCCGAAGATCTTTCCCCTGAGCTTTCGCGCTGGGGGAAGCAGTATGAGCAGGACATTTTGCCGATCATTCGCACCCGCTGTCTCGAATGCCACAGCGCCGACGATCCCGAAGGCGAGTTTGACTTATCCAAGTTCGCCGATGGTCAGTCCGCGGCGCAGGCAAGCGACATGTGGGACCGGGTGGCGCGGCGGGTGCGGCAAAACGAAATGCCGCCGGAGGGGAGCCCCGGATTGAACGATTCGCAAAAAGGGGCCTTTCATCGCTGGGTCGATGCGCGGCCGAATCAGAACCTGTGCCAGCAACTCGCTTCCGACGAAACACAAAGCTGGTATCGTGGCCATGTGATGAGCCGTCGCCTGACGCGCACCGAGTATCGCAACGCGGTGCGTGATTTGCTCGGCCTCGAACTTCGCCCCGGCGAAGAGCCGCCCTCGGATGGCGCTGGCGGCGAGGGGTTTGATACGGTGGGGGACGCGCTCTTCACGTCGGCCATTCATTTGGAAAGCTATTTAATCGCCGCCGATCGGCTGATCGAAACGGCGCTCCCCGAGACCACGGCAGGCGCACCACCGGAGGTGCTCGCGGCCCGTCAGCGGCTCTTGGTGGCGTTGCCGAAATCGCTACAGGAAGATTCGCTGCTCGACGACCGCGCGGCCGCCGAGCAGATCATCGCCAGCTTCGCTCGCCGGGCCTGGCGTCGCCCCCTAAGCGCCGAGGAACTAGCGCGCTTGCTGACGCTGTATGACAGCGCGAAATCGAAAAGCGAGCAGGTTTCGTTCCTGGCCGCCGTGCGTCAACCGCTCAAGGCCGTGCTGGTCTCGCCCCACTTCTTGTTCGTCGTCGAATCGGAACCTACCGAAGGGGGCGTGCAGCGCATTACCCCGCATCAACTGGCCACACGTCTGGCGCTGTTTATCTGGTCTTCCATCCCCGATGAGGCATTGCTCCGCGCAGCCGACAGCGGTGAGCTGTATGACGTCAGCGTTCTGCGGGGCGAAATTCGCCGCATGCTTGCCGATCCGCGCGCGCGGGCCTTAGGCGAGAACTTTGGTCTGCAATGGCTGGGGCTGCGCCAGTTCGACACAGGCGCGCGCCCCGATGCTGAAGTGTTCCCCACGTTCAACGACCAGCTCGCGGCCGATATGCGCGAAGAGGCGATTCGCACGGTCGCCGGCGTCTTTCGCAACGACGCGCCGCTGCTCGATTTACTGACCGCCGATTACATCTACGCCAACGGACGCCTGGCTCAGCATTACGGTCTGCCACTCGCGGCCGATGCCGATTGGCAGCGCGTGCCGCTCTCCAGTCGCGAGCGCGGCGGCGTCGTCACCATGGCCAGCGTGCTCACCTCCGCGTCGTATCCGCGGCGCACCAGCCCGGTGCTGCGCGGGCGATGGATTCTGGAAGAAGTCCTCGGTTCCCACGTCCCCCCGCCGCCTCCCAATGTGCCGGCCCTGGAAGATGAACATGCCAACGAGCAAGCTCTCACCTGGCGGCAGCGACTTGAAGTACATCGTCAGAAGCCGGAATGCGCGAGTTGCCACAATCGCATGGATCCGCTGGGCTTTGGCCTCGAAAATTTCGACGGCATCGGCCGCTGGCGAACCGATGACAACGGCCAGCCGATCGACGCGGCCGGCAAACTCCCCTCCGGCGAATCGTTCAGCGGGCCGGACGAACTAAAAACCGTGCTGATGAAACAAAATGGCGAATTCCAAAAGCATTTCGTCCGCAAGCTGCTCGGCTTTGCCCTGGGGCGCGAATTGAACAAGTTCGACACTTGCGTCGTCGACGAATGTTTGAAGAAACTCAAAGCCAATGATCTGCGGGCCGCCATGCTGATCGAAGAGATCGCGCTGTCATATCCGTTCCAGCATCGCTACTACAAGTCCGATAAATAATCGACCCTCTCTATACCACTACAAGGCACGAGACCTATGACCGTTCAACGTTCTCATGCGACCATGGTTTCCCGCCGACGTTTCCTGCGCGGCTGCGGCGTCGCGCTCTCGTTGCCGTGGCTGGCGTCGCTCGCGCCCCAGGTTGCGCGCGGGGCGGAAGCGGCTAAGCCGCCGGTGCGCGCGGCGTTTTTGTACTTTCCCAACGGCGTGTGGGAAAAAGATTGGGTGCCCAAAGAAGCCGGCAGCGAGTACCAACTCACGCCCTCGCTCGAACCGCTCGCTGAGTTGCGAAGCGAGGTGCTGGTCCTCTCGGGGCTGGATAAAAAGCACAGCCACGGTGGCGACGGGCACTATGCCAAGACGGCGAACTTCTTAACCGGCATGCCGGTGGCCAAGACGACCGGCAAGGATATCAGCAGCGGCGGCATCTCCGTCGATCAGTTGATGGCGCAGCACGTGGGCCAGTTCACGCCGCTGCCGTCGCTCGAACTGGGCACCGAACCAGTCATCAGCGGCATCGACAGCAACGTGGGCTATACGCGACTGTACGGCTCGCATATCTCGTGGCAAACGCCGACTCGCCCTGTCGCCAAGGAAATCAACCCGCGGCTGGTTTATGAGCGGCTGTTCGGCAAAACGCTCTCGCCGGAATCCGACAAGGCCGAATCCTATCGCAATCTGCTCGACTACGTCCTCGAAGACGCGCGCCGGTTACGGCCGACACTGGGGCGGGACGATCAATTCAAGATGGACGAATACCT